>NZ_JBHYYB010000011.1:0-99557 GCF_042752535.1 Kitasatospora sp. NPDC059327
CCTCCAGGCCGCTCTCCGGGACCGCTCGCGGCACTCCCGGCCCCCGGGCCCGGCGGCCCGCTCGGAGCGCCGACGCCCGCCCGGCCCGGCCCGTCCCGCCCGGGCCCGCCCGCCGCCCCGCGGCGCGGCGGCCGCACCCGGGCTCCCCTCCCCCCCACGAGGAAAGCCCGCCATGCGCACCCGACCGTTCGCCGCCGCCCTCGCCCTCGCCGGGGCCCTCGTCCTCGCACCCGCCGCGGTGCCCGCCGTCGCCCACGGCGACACCGTCCACCTGGAGGTCACCGGTCAGGACAGTGGGCACGTCACCACCGTCGCCACCTGGGAGAACGACCACGACCCGGTCACCGAGGAGTTCGCCGGGACGCTCGCCGCGACCTCCGCCGACGGCCGGACGGCCGGGCCCTGGCGGCTGGTCGCCGTCCCCGGGCGCCCGGGGACGTACACCACCCGGGAGATGCTGCCGGCCGGCCACTGGAAGATCACCGTCGACTGCGCCTTCCCCTCGCTCGGGCACGGGGAGCGCGAACTCGACATCGAGGCGGCCGTCATCTCCGACCCGACGCTGCCCACCCCCACGGCACCGCCCACCGCGCGGCCCACGGCACCGCCCACCGCGGCGCCCACCGCCACGGCCGGGCCGGTGGTCCCGCCGACGTCCGCACCCGTGTCCGCCTCCGCCTCCGCCGGGGTGGCCGTGGCGACGGCGCCGAGCACCGCCGCCGGGACCGACGGCTCCTCGACGGCGGCCCGGGCGGCGGTCGCCACCGCCGTCGTCGCCGTCCTGCTGGTCGCCACCGGCTTCGGACTCCGCCGCCGGGCCCGCCGGAGCTGACGCCCGGACCGGAGCCGAGACGCGGCCGACGGTGATGCCCGCACCGGAGGCGGCGCGCGGACCGGAGACCGGAGCCGGCGCGCGGACCGGAGATCGGCGGGCCGGTGGAACCGTCGCGCCCGAACCGTCGTCCCCTCACTCACCGGGCGCCGCCGAGGTGTCCGACGGGAGCAAGGGAGCGTTCGCGTATGAAGAAGGTCCTGATCACCGGTGGCGCGGGATTCATCGGCAGCACCGTCGCGTCCGCGCTGCTCGACCAGGGCATCACACCGGTCGTCCTGGACGACCTCTCCAAGGGACGGCCGGAGTTCGTCGAAGGCCGGGTGTTCTACCGGGGGGACATCGCCGATGCCGGACTGCTGGACCGGATCTTCGCCGAGCACCCCGACATCGCCGCCACCCTGCACTGCGCCGCGCGGATCGTGGTGCCCGAGTCGGTCGCCCGGCCGCTGTTCTACTACCGGGAGAACGTCGCCAAGACCGTCGAGCTGCTGGAGGGCCTGCGCCGCAACGGCTGCACCCGGGTCGTCTTCAGCAGTTCCGCCTCCATCTACGCGCCCACCCCGGACGCCCGGGTGGACGAGAGCAGCCCGGTCGCCGCCGACAGTCCGTACGCGCGCACCAAGCAGATGATGGAACACGTCCTCCAGGACTGGACCCGGGGCGACGGCGCCGAGAACGTCCGCGTCGTCGCGCTGCGGTACTTCAACCCGATCGGCGCCGATCCGCGCCTGCGCACCGGCCTGCAGGACCTCCGGCCGACCCACGCCCTCGGCAAGTTGATCGAGGCCCACGCCGACGGCGTGCCGTTCACCGTCACCGGGGTGGACTGGCCGACCCGCGACGGTTCCGGCATCCGGGACTACATCCATGTGCAGGACCTCGCCGAGGCCCATGTCGCCGCGCTCACCCGGTTCGACGAGGTCGTCGAGCCGGCGGCCGACGACCGTTTCCGGGTGATCAACATCGGCACCGGCGAGGGCACCACGGTCCGCGAGCTGATCGCGGCCTTCGAGGCGGCCGTCGGGGCCGACCTCGACGTCCGGGAGGCGGCTCCCCGCCCCGGTGACGTGATCGGGTGTTACGCCGTGGTGGACACCGCCCGCGACCTGCTCGGCTGGACCGCGCGGCGCACGATCGAGGAGGCGGTCGCCGACGCCCTCGCCTGGCGGGCCAAGTGGACCGCCCAGCTCGCCTCGGCCGACCGCGCCTCGGCCGGTCCGACCGCGGCCGAACTGGCCTCGGCCTGACGGGCAGTGACTGGAGGGCGGCGCCTGACGGCCGGTACCTGACGGCCGGGCGCCGCAGGGACAGCACCCGGGGGACAGCGCCCGAGGGTACTGCTTGACGGGACCCACTCGACGAACCCGCCGACCGGGCCCGCGCGTTCTGCCGCGCGGGCCCGGTCGGCGGCCGTGTGTCCGCTACTCGGTGGGCTTCCGGTCGCCGTCCGGGGTGCGGATGAAGTCCTTGGCCTTCTCGACGCCGGTGCCGAGCGGGCCCGCGTACTTGCCGTCCGTCCGGTCGTCGATCACGCCGGCGACCTTCTCCAGGCCCTGGCCGACCAGGTCGCTGTGCTCGCGCGCGAGGCCGGTGGCCCGGCCGACGAGGTTCTTCAGACCGTCGAACATGATGTGCTCTGCTCCTCTGCTGCGGCGGCCGCGCGGTGGGCGGCGGGGGTGCGGACGGCAGCTTACCTCTACAGCGGTGTAGAAGTTACCCTCGCCCGTCGCGCGGTTCGTGTTCCGAGGACCCGGGGGACTCCTGGGCCCGCGCACCCCGCCGCCCTCCCGACCGGAACCGGGGCCACCGCCCGTCGCGTCTTCCGGCGGAGCCGACGGGTGATCGCACAGTTGGTCGAGCGGCCCGTCGGGGCAGGCGGTCGAGGAACGGAGGGGCGCGTGGGTGAGCGGGTGGCCGGGCGGAGCTGGTGGAGGTGGACCCGGAGGACGGTGATCGGGCTCTGCGGGGTGGGCCTGGTGCTGCCCGCGGTGCTGGTCGTCACCCGCCTGGGCGGCTGGGACGACGGGACGGCGCTGGCGCTCCCGGTCGTGCTGCTGCCCTACGCGGCGGTGGCCACCCTGCTGGCGCTGGGGGTGCTGCTCGCGCTGCGCTCGTGGTGGGCGGCGGGGTTGGCCGGGCTGCTGGCGGTGGTTCAGCTCTGCTGGCTGGTGCCGAGGTTCGTGCCGGAGGGCGGCACGGTGGCCGCCGACGCGCCGCGGCTGCGCGTCGCGACCAGCAACGCCTACATGGGGCAGGTCGACGCCGACGCGCTGGTCCGGCTGGTGCGCGAGCAGCGGGTCGACGTGCTCGCGGTGGAGGAGCTGCGCGGCGCCGCGGCCGCGGCGCTGGAGCGGGCCGGCATCGCCGAGGTGCTGCCGCACCGACAGCTGCCGCCGGGCCGCGACACCGCGCTGTACTCCCGGTTGCCGCTCGCGCCGCTCGACGAGTCCGCTCCGGCGGCGGCCCGGGCGCAGGTGGCCGCCGAGGTGTCGGTCGGCGGCCGGACGGTTCGGCTGACGGCCGTGCACACCTACTACCCGCTGGGTGACGCCCGGCGGTGGTCCGAGGACTTCGCGGGCCTCCGGGCGGCGGCCGAGGGCAGCACCCGCGACGCCGTCCTCCTGGGGGACTTCAACGCGACCCTGGACCACGCGCCGATGCGCGACCTGCTCGCCACCGGGCTGACGGACACCCATGCCGAGCTGGGCCGCGGCGGTTCGCCCACCTGGCCGGAGGACAACGCGGACTTCCCCCGGCTGCCGCCGATGATCCAGATCGACCATGTTCTTCATGGGAAAGGTTTGACCGCGGTGGCGGTGTCCGAGCACCGGGTGCCGGGTACGGATCACCGTGCGGTGGTGGCCGAACTCGCCGTGACGGGCTGAGAGTCGTCCGGCCGGTGCGGGCTGCCCGCACCGGCCGTCGGCCTGGCTCGGAGCGGTCGGCCGGCCTTCGCGCACCTCATGGATCAGGGTGTCCGGGTCGTCACTCCAGTCACAGGAATGATCACGATCATCACCCGATCGTGTTCGACATGACGTAGAGTCTGAGTCGGCATGCACAGGCCAGATGGGTGCGTCCGAGTGCGTCCTACCGGCGGGGGCCGGGGGCGCCGGCCCGTTCCGCGGGCACGGTCGGGCTCGTCCTGGGGCTGTCGCACAGCGGGTGAGGCTGCGGGCCGAGGGGGTGAGGTGCGTCGTGCGGGTCGAGTCACAGGTCGTGGTGGGTCGCGACATGTCTGAACAGGTGCGGCGGCGAGACGGTCTGTTCCACGATGTGGCCAGGCCTTTCCAATCCCTCGGTGTTCTGGGCATGCTCATGGGTGACCGCCGGCGGGGCGCCACCCTCGTCGGTCGCGGTGATCGGGGGCGCTGCGGCGGCTCCGGCCGCCCGGCGGCACTTCACGCTGTCCAAGGGAAAAGCCTCTTACGGATCGGAAGGTGCTCGCTGCCCCTACGCCCGCGGTCGACCGGCGACGGAGCCGGCACCGCGACCCCCTTTCCCCGTCTCCCCCCGCGGACCTCGTCCGGCGGTCGGGCGACTGTTCAGAGTCCTGTCGACGCCGCGGCCGCATCAGTCGCGGCGTGAGCGGCTCGGGCTCTTCCGGCTCGTCGGCCGTGTGTCGTCGCCTTTTCGGCGGCCGTGGCTCCGGCCCGCCGTGGCCGATCTCGCGTCCAGTGCCCCGGACGGCACCGGCAGGTCTCCATGAAGTCGAACGCCGGCTCCCTCGCGGGGAGTTGTCGGACGAAGCCCCGGCGGTGCGGTGTTCCGGGCCCGGTGCGTCCGTCCTTCGGGCGGGGCCCCGGTGGCCGGTCTCCGGGGGCGGAGCGCGGTGGACCCCACGGTCCGCCGCCGACCGCCGGACCGCCACCGGACCGTGGTCGACCAGGCACTACCGGCACGATCGTGTTGCAGGCCCCACATTCCCATGTCGAATCGAGTGGCACCCCACGATGCCCGTCGAGCAGCCGGGCGACTCAGGGCGTCACTGATTCCGAGTCGGAGGATACAGTGTCAATTCGGACTTCCACGACGCCCGGTCCTTCCCTGCGGTTATCCGATGAAGTCGTCGAGTTGGCGGCGCGTTCCGCGCAGTCCTGGCTCGACGGCCAGCTCGGTAGGAGTATGGATCTGGCCGCCGCCGCCACGCTCCGGGCGCGGGCCGGTGGGCCGGGCGCATGCACGCTGAAGGCGAGAATCTGGCACGCGACGCTGCTGACACGCGTCCGCGGTCTGGGGGCGGCCACCATCATGCTCGCCGACGACTCGTCACCTGTCCACGGTTCTGACCGAGTTGAGAAGCGTGCCGCTCATTTGCTGTGCGAGGCGGAGCTCGACCTGGCCAGGGGTGATCTGGACGGGGCGGTCGCCTCCGCGGAGGCCGGGCTCCGGCTGGCGCAACAGGCCGGCAACCGGTCGCTGACGCCGAGCGGGTTCCTCGTGATGGCCGTCAGCACGACCCGGCGGCTGGACCTCACCACGGCCCTCCAGTACGCGAACCGGCTGCGGGACCACGCGCTGCTCGGACGCGCGAACCTGATGGCCGGGCAGTGCGCCTGGGCCGTCGCGCAGGTCCTGGAGGCCCGGGACGGCACCGAGAGCATCGCCCACCTCCTCAAGGGCCTGGTGCACGACGGTTCGCTGGCACGGGAGTTGCTGGTCTCGCAGCCGGCGGCGGCGGCCTGGCTGGTCCGCGCCGCGCAGCGGTTGGGGGACGACGAGATCGCCGTCCGGACGGTCACCCAGGTCAATGAACTCGCGGCGCGCAATCCCAGTTTCCGCACCGTGCAGGCGGCCTCCGCGCACGCCATCGGCCTGTTCGAGCGCAATGCGGCGGCCCTGGAGCGGGCGTCCGGCCTGCATCTGGACCGGTGGGCCCAGGCCTCCGCGCTGGAGGACGCGAGCGCGGTGCGGTTCGCCCGCCGCTCCGAGTCGGATCAGGCCGTCGACCTGCTGAAACGCGCGGCGGACGACTACCTGGCGGTCGGCGCGTCCCGGGACGTGCTGCGGGTACGCAGCAAGCTCCGGGAGGTCGAGGGAAACAGCGGTCAGTTCTCGCGCCGCCCGAGCCGGACCAGGACGCAGGCCAGTCAGTTGACCGACACCGAGTACGCGGTGGCCGAGTTGGTGAGCCAGGGCCTCACCAACGGGCGGGTCGGGCGGCAGCTCTTCATGTCGCCGCACACCGTGGCGTTCCATCTCAAGAAGATCTTCCGCAAGCTCGACGTCGCCTCCCGGGTCGAGTTGGCCGGCACCTGGAACCGGCTCGTGGAGGAACGGACGACCGAATTGGGCGCCGAGTCCGCATTCGTGACCGGGGATCCGGTCGGCCGGTTGGCCGTGTGAGGCCCGCGCGCCGGTGCGAACGGTTCGCGGACGTTCGCGGAACCCGCCCTTCCGGTAGGGATTCCGCGGGCCACCGTCCGAACCGTCGGGACCGGCGCGTGGGCCGGCCGCGCGGCTCCTCACGGGGCCGGTGGCCACCCGCGCTACCAGACTGAGGGATGCCCGTCCGGGGCGCTTCTCCTTAGACTCGAAGAGAGTTGGAAAAGCAGTTCTCGGTGAATCGCTCAGGACAATCCAGGGGCCTTTAGTGTCTTCTCTTCTCCACATTGATTCGAGCATCCGCGCAACCGGCTCCGTGACGAGGCAGCTGTCGTCCCACTTCGCCGGCCAGTGGCGGCAGAACCACCCCGGCGACGGCTACACCTACCGGGACCTCGCCGCCCAGCCGGTCCCGCACATCACCCACGCGGTGCGCGAGTTCCTCCTGGACCCCAGCCGTGACCACGGGCTGACGCCGGAGGAGAAGGCCTTCACCGAGTCGGTGGTGGCCGAGGTCCGCGAGGCGAGCACCATCGTGCTGGGCGTGCCGATGTACAACTACGCCGTCCCGTCGACGATCAAGTCGTGGATCGACCTCCTGGTCAGCCCGGCCCACATGGTGCCCCCGGGTGCCGAGTCCGGCCCGCTGAGCGGCAAGACGGTGATCGTGGTGACCGCCCGCGGCGGCTCGTACGCGCCGGGGACCCCGCGGGAGGGCTGGGACCACCAGGAGCCCTACCTGCGCGCCGTGCTGAGCTCGATCGGCCTCGCCGACAATCTGAAGTTCGTGCACACCGAGCTGACCCTCTCGGCGATCGTGCCGGCCATGGCGGCTCTCAAGCCGCTGGGCGAGCAGTCCCTGGCGAACGCCAACGAGACGCTCAAGAAGCTGGCTCTCTGATTTCACGGCCGCCATTCGCGGCCGGCGGGCACGTCACGGCAGGCCCTTTGCCGAATTCACCCGGAGTTCGCGGGCCCGCACATCCGCGGGGGCCCGACGGATCGTCCGGAAACCGGCTCCGCGCCCATTCGGCGGGGCCGCCGTTTTCGTGCGCAGGGATATTTTCGACCCGAAACGGAGAAGGTGCGTCATGAGCGAGGCGATCTCTTACGAGGATGCCTGGGCGCGGACTGACAAGTTCGACCCTCCGGCGATTTTCGACGAGCTGCGGAAGGAGCGCCCGCTGGCGCGGATGGTCTACCCCGACGGACACGTCGGGTGGATCGCCACCAGTCACGAGCTCGCCCGGCAGGTCCTGAGCGACCCGAAGTTCAGCCACAACCTGGAGATCGGGCACTTCCCGGTCACCAAGTACGGCGGCCCGGTGCCCCAGTTCCCGGCCATGCCGGGGATGTTCATCCACATGGACCCGCCGGAGCAGACCCGGTTCCGCAAGTTGCTGACGCGTGAGTTCACCGGCCGCACGATCAACCAGCTGGCGCCGCGGGTCGAGGCCGTGGCCGCCGAGCAGATCAAGCACATGCGCGAGCAGGGCGACTCCGCCGACCTGCTGGAGAGCTTCGCCAACCCCTTGGTCCTGCGGGTGCTGTCCGACCTGATCGGCCTGCCCTACAGCGAGCGGGACCGCTACGCCGAGGCGCCGGCGGTCATGAACAACCCGTTCGGTGACGCGCAGGAGTCGATGGCGGCGTTCGCCCAGGTGGGCGCCTTCATCCACGAGACCATCGCGCGCAAGAAGGCGGAGCCCGGGGACGACATCCTGAGCCGGCTGATCGCCTCCGGGGAGCTGACCGACGAGGAGCTGGGCAACATCACCGCCCTGCTGCTGTTCGCCGGTTACGAGACCACGGAGGGCGCGCTGACGGTCGGCGTGTTCGCGCTGCTGCACCACCCCGAGCAGCTGGCCGTCCTGCGGGCGGACCCCTCGAAGATCGACGACGCGGTGGAGGAGATCCTCCGCTACATCACCGTCAACCAGTACGAGATCTTCCGGACCGCCCTGGAGGACCTCGAACTCGGCGGCCACGCCGTGAAGAAGGGCGAGACGGTCACCGTCTCGCTGCCGGCCGCCAACCGGGACCCGGAGAAGTTCGGCTGCCCGGCGGAGCTCGACTTCGGCCGGGACACCGCGGGCCACGTCGCCTTCGGCTACGGGGTCCACCAGTGCATCGGCCAGAACCTGGCCCGCCTGCAGCTGCGGGTCGGCCTGCGCGCGCTGTTGGAGGCCTTCCCCGACCTGCGCCTGGCGGTGCCGGCGGACGAGGTCCCGCTCCGGACCCACGGATCCGTCTTCGCTGTGAAGTCCCTGCCCGTTTCCTGGTAACTCCCTGCTCTCCGGAAGGAGTTCGCGGTAAGGTGCGCCCCGATCTGATCACCCCGCTCCCGGTCATCCTCCGGGAGAACGCGGTCCGTCTCACGGACAAGATCGCTTTCGAGGACGACCGGCACGCGGTCACCTACGGAGAGCTCGAAGCGCGGACGCGGAGGCTGGCCGGTCACCTGGCCGGCCTCGGCGTCCGCCGCGGGGACCGGGTGGCACTCTGCCTCGGCAACTCCGTGGCCATGGTGGAGGGCTATCTCGCCGTCGTGCGGGCCGGCGGGATCGGGGTACCGGTCAATCCGCGGGCGACGGCGGCCGAGACCGAGTACCTGCTGAGCGACAGCGGCGCCGTCTTCGCGCTCGCCGAGGCCAGTAGCGCAGAAACGTTCCTGCGCCTGTTGCCCGAGCCCGCCTCGGGCGTCAGCGTCCTGGCCACCGGTCCGGCGCCGGCTCCCGCGGGTGCCCTCGCCTTCGACGAACTCGCCGTCACCGAGCCGGCTACCGAGGCCCCCGACGACCTCGGCCTGGACGAGGTGGCCTGGATGTTCTACACCTCGGGCACCACCGGCCGGCCCAAGGGCGTGCTGTCCACCCAGCGCAACTGCCTGTGGTCCGTCGCCTCCTGCTACGTACCCGTCCCGGGGCTGTCCGAGCAGGACCGCGTGCTGTGGCCGCTGCCGCTCTTCCACAGCCTCTCGCACATCGCCTGCGTGCTCTCCGTCCCGGTGGCCGGCGCCACCGCCCGGATCATGGACGGCAGTTCCGCGGACGACATCCTCACCGCGCTCCGCGAGGACCGCTCCACCTTCCTGGCCGGCGTCCCCACCACCTACCACCACCTGGTCACGACCGCCCGGCGGACCGGCCTGTCGCTGCCCGACCTGCGGATCGGGCTGGTCGGCGGCGCCGTCACCGGCTCCGAGCTGCGCCGCTCCTTCGAGGAGGGCTTCGGGGTACCACTGGTCGACGCCTACGGGAGCACCGAGACCTGCGGGGCGATCACCATCAACCCGCCGGACGCCGCCCGGGTCGAGGGCTCCTGCGGCCTGCCCGTGCCGGGCGTCGGGGTGCGGATCGTCGACCCGCGCACCGGCCTGGACGTCGCGGCCGGCGAGGAGGGCGAGGTCTGGGTCAGCGGACCGAACGTCATGGTCGGCTACCACAACAGCCCGGAGGCCACCGCCGAGGCGGTGCGGGACGGCTGGTTCCACACCGGCGACCTCGCCCGGCGCGACGAGGCCGGCTACTTCACCATCTGCGGCCGCCTCAAGGACCTGGTCATCCGCGGCGGCGAGAACATCCACCCCGACGAGGTCGAAGCCGTCCTGCGCACCGTCGAGGGCGTCGCCGACGCCGGCGTGGCCGGGGTGGCGCACGACACGCTCGGCGAGGTGCCCGTCGCCTGGGTCGTCCCGGGGCCGGCCGGTCTCGACACCGCCGCCCTGATCGACCGCTGCCGCAAGCGGCTCTCCGCGTACAAGCTGCCGGAGCGGGTCTACGAGGTCGCGAGCATCCCCCGGACGCCCTCCGGGAAGATCGTCCGGCGCCTGCTGGCCGAGCAGCCCGCCCGGCTGCGCCACGCCGCCGACGGACACCACGACGCCCTGCTGGCACCGGCCTGGCTGCCGGCGCCGGCCGCGCCCGCCGCGGGCTCCGGGCCCGCCGCGGCCGGCTGGGCGCTGGTCGGCCCCGCCGAGGCGCTCGCCACCGGGCTGCGGGCCGCCGGCCTGGACGTCCGGGTCCACCCCGACCTCGCGGCCCTGGACGCCGCCGTGGCCGCCGGTGAGCCCGCTCCCGGTGTGACGGTGCTCGCCCCGGTCCCCGGTGGCGCCGACGGCCGGGCGGCGGCCGTCCGTCCGGTCCCGGCCGGAGCCCGGCTGGTCCTCCTCACCCGGGGCGCGGTCGGCGCCACCACCGGGGACGGCGCGCCGGACCTCGACGGCGTCCCGCTCTGGGCCGTCGTGCGGTCCGTCCAGGCCGACACCGACCGCCCCGAGACGGTGACCCTGCTCGACCTCGACGGCGACGCGGACCTCGACGGCGACCTCGACGGTGGCGCGGACCTCGACGGCGACCGCGAAGGCGGTGCGGACCGCGCGGCCCGTGCCCTGCTCGCCGCCGTCGCCTCCGGTGAGCCCCAGCTCGCGCTGCGCGCCGGGGAACTGCTGGTCCCGAGACTCGTCCGCGTCCCGGTGATCGACCGGCCGCGACCCGCCGACGCGCCGGACCTCGGCACGACCGTGGTCGTCACCGGTGCCGGCACGCCCGCCGGTGCGGCGTTGGTGGGCCACCTGGCGACCGCCCACCGGGTGGAGCGCCTGCTGCTGGTCGACTCCCCGATGCCGGGGGAGGCCCCCGAACCCGCCGCCGAGCCGGCCGGGGTCGCAGTCACCCGGGTGACCGCCGACCCGACCGACCCGGCCGCGCTGCGGACCGTGCTGCGCGCCGCGCTGGCCGGCCTCGGCCGCCCGGTGACCGCCGTGGTGCACGCCGCCGCCGACCCCGCCCTCGCCCTGGCCCTGGACGAGCTCACGGCCGGTACCGAGCTCGCCGCCTTCGTCACCGTCACCGGGACGGCCGCTGTTCTGGGAGCCCCCGCGGCCCCCGACACGGCCGTGGCCGAGGCGCTGACCGAGGCGCTGGCACACACCCGCCGGCTGAGCGGCCGTACCGGTGCGGCGCTGTCCTGGAGCACCGGTGAGGAGACGGCCGACGCCGGGGCCGACCGGGCCCGCCGCCTGCGGGACGGGCTCGCCGCGTTCGACCTGCTGATCGAGACCGGCACCCCGGCGCTGGTGGCGCTGCGGACCGGTCCGTTCGAGCCGGAGGGCCCCGTCCCGGCCGTGCTCCGCTCCCTCGCCGCGGCGGCACCGGCGGCCGCCCGGCCCGACGAAGCCGTCACCGCCGCCCTGCGCGAGCGCCTGGCGGGCCTGGACGAGCGCGCCCAGCTCGCCCTGCTCGAAGAGCTCGTCCGGACCGAGGCCGCCGCCGTCCTGACCCGGCCGGGCGCCGGGCCGATTCCGGCCGGCCGAGCCTTCCGCGACCTCGGACTCACCTCGCTCGCCGTCGTCGAACTGCGCAACCGGCTGACCGAGAGCACCGGGCTGCGCCTGCCCGCCACCGTCAGCTTCGACCACCCGACGCCGGAGGCGCTGGCGGCCCACCTGCGGGCCCGCGCCCTCGGCCTCGACGAGGCCCAGGCGCCGGCCGCCCGCGCGCTGCCCGCCGACCCGGACGAGCCGATCGCGATCGTCGGCATGGCGTGCCGGCTGCCGGGCGGGGTCACCGGACCGGACGAGCTGTGGCAGCTGGTCAGCGAGGGCCGGGAAGCCCTGTCCGGCTTCCCGGAGGACCGCGGCTGGGACCTGGAGCGGCTGTTCTCCGGAGATCCGGAGCAGGCCGGTACGTCCACCGCCGACCGTGGTGGCTTCCTGCGCGACGCCGGGCTGTTCGACGCCGGGTTCTTCGGGATCTCGCCGCGTGAGGCGCTGGCGATGGACCCGCAGCAGCGGCTGTTGCTGGAGGCGTCCTGGGAGGCCATGGAGCGGGCCGGGATCGACCCGGCCGGGCTGAAGGGCGCGGACGTCGGGGTGTTCTCCGGCGTCATGGGCCAGAGCTACGGCGCGGGCGGCGCGGCGCCGGCGGAGCTGGAGGGCTTCGTCGCCACCGGCACGGCGTCCAGTGTGGCCTCGGGCCGGGTGTCGTACGTGTTCGGGTTCGAGGGGCCGGCGGTGACGGTGGACACGGCGTGCTCGTCCTCGCTGGTGGCGATGCACCTGGCCGCGCAGGCACTGCGGCGCGGGGAGTGTTCGCTGGCGCTGGCCGGCGGCGCGACCGTGATGGCGACGCCGGACACCTTCGTGGAGTTCTCGCGCCAGCGGGCGCTGGCGGCCGACGGCCGGTGCAAGTCCTACGCGGACGCGGCGGACGGCACCGGCTGGGCCGAGGGCGCGGGTGTGGTGGTGCTGGAGCGGTTGTCCGAGGCGCGGGCCAACGGGCACCGGGTGCTCGCGGTGGTGCGCGGCAGCGCGGTGAACCAGGACGGCGCGTCGAACGGTCTGACCGCGCCGAACGGCCTGTCCCAGCAGCGGGTGATCCGCAAGGCCCTGGCCAACGCGGGCCTGACGACCGCCGAGGTGGACGTGGTGGAGGGGCACGGCACCGGCACGGTGTTGGGTGACCCGATCGAGGCGCAGGCGCTGCTGGCCACCTACGGCCAGGACCGGCCCGCGGACCGGCCGCTCTGGCTCGGGTCGTTGAAGTCGAACATCGGCCACACCCAGGCCGCGGCCGGTGTGTCGGGCGTGATCAAGATGGTGCAGGCCCTGCGGCACGGCGTGCTGCCGCCGACGCTGCACGTGGACGCGCCGTCCTCCCAGGTGGACTGGTCGGTCGGAGCGGTGGAGCTGCTGACCGAGGCGCTGGAGTGGCCGGAGACCGGCCGCCCCCGCCGGGCCGCCGTTTCCTCCTTCGGTGTCAGCGGCACCAACGCGCACCTGATCCTGGAGCAGGCCCCCGAGGAGGCCCCGGTCGCGGTCGATGCCGCGCCCGACGCCGTGCTGCCCCTGATGCTGTCGGCCAGGAGCGTGACCTCGCTGGCGGCCCAGGCCGGGCGGCTGACGTCCCTGGCGGGCGCGGTCGACACGGCGGCACTGGCGGGTGCGCTGGTCTCGCGCCGGGCACTGATGGACGAGCGTGCGGTGGTGGTGGCGGGTTCGTCGGAGGAGGTGCTGGCGGGGCTGGGTGCGCTGGCGCGGGGTGAGTCGGCTCCCGGTCTGGTGGCGGGCAGCCTGTCCGGTACGGGCCGGACGGTGCTGGTGTTCCCGGGGCAGGGTTCGCAGTGGGCCGGGATGGGTCGTGAGCTGCTGGAGTCCTCGCCGGTGTTCGCCGAGCGGGTGGCGGCGTGTGCGGCGGCGCTGGAGCGCTGGGTGGACTGGTCGCTGGTCGAGGTGCTGCGGGGTGAGGCGCCGGCCGAGCTGCTGGAGCGCGTGGATGTGCTGCAGCCGGCGAGCTTCGCGGTGATGGTCGGCCTGGCCGCCGTTTGGGCGTCCGTCGGTGTGGTCCCGGACGCGGTGGTCGGGCACTCGCAGGGTGAGATCGCGGCGGCCTGTGTGTCGGGCGCGCTCTCGCTGGAGGACGCGGCGCGGATCGTGGCGGTGCGCAGCCAGGTGATCGCCGGCAGCCTCGCGGGGCGCGGTGGCATGGCCTCGGTGGCGCTGTCCGAGGCCGAGGCGCTGACCAGGCTGGAACCGTGGGCGGACCGGGTGGAGGTGGCGGCCGTCAACGGCCCCGCGTCGGTGGTGGTGGCCGGTGACGCCGAGGCGCTGGACGAGGCCCTGGCGGTGCTGAAGGCCGACGGGGTCCGGGTGCGCCGGGTCGCGGTGGACTACGCCTCCCACACCCGCCACGTCGAGGCGATCGAGGGGACGCTGGCCGAGGCCTTCGCGGACATTCGCAGCCAGGCCCCGCGGATCCCGTTCTTCTCGACGGTCACCAGCGGCTGGGTCGACGAGCCCGGGGTGCTGGACGGCGGCTACTGGTACCGCAACCTGCGCGGCCAGGTCCGCTTCGGCCCGGCCGTCGCAGCCCTCCTGAGCGAGGGTCACACCGTCTTCGTCGAGTCCAGCGCCCACCCGGTGCTGGTCCAGCCGATCAACGAGATCGTGGACGAGGCCGCTGTCGAGGCCCTGGTCACCGGCTCGCTGCGCCGCGACGAGGGCGGACCGCGACGGCTGCTCACCTCGATCGCCGAACTCTTCGTCCGGGGCGTCCCGGTGGACTGGACGGGCGTGCTGCCCACCGGCACCGCCCCCGTCGACCTGCCGACCTACGCCTTCGACCACCGGCACTACTGGCTGCGGACCGCCCCGGCCACCGACGCGGCCGCGCTCGGCCAGGCCTCCGCCGACCACCCGCTGATCGGCGCGATCGTCGGTGTGCCCGGCTCCGGCGGCTTCATGACCACCTCGCGGTGGTCGCTCGGCGCGCACTCCTGGCTGGCCGACCACGTGGTGGGCGCCGCCGTGCTGGTGCCGAACGCGGCCCTGGTCGAGCTGGCCGTGCGGTTCGGTGACGAGGTCGGTACGCCGACCGTCGCCGAATTGACGGTGGAGCGGCCCGTGGTGCTCCCGCTGCGCGGGGGCAGGTCCGTTCAGATGATCGTCGGAGCGGCGGACGAGGCCGGCCGGCGCACCGCCGAGGTCTACTCCCGCGCGGACGACGCGGCGCTGGACGCGCCGTGGACACGCCACGCCCACGGCACGCTGACCCCCACCCCGGCGGACGACCGGGCCGCCCGGCCCGCCGGCGGCCCGGCGACCGAGGTCGCCCTGGACGACGCGGCCGGTCCCGCCGACCGCTACGGCCTGCACCCGGCGCTGCTCGACGCGGCGGTCCGCACGATCCTTCCGGAGGGCATGCTCGCGGCCGAGTGGCGCGGGGTGACCCTGCTCGCCTCGGGCGCCTCCGAACTGCGGGTCCGTACGTCCGAGTTGTCGGACGAGGGGGCCCGGCTGGAGCTGAGTGACCCGGCCGGTGGGCCGGTGCTGGCCGCCGACGCGGTGCTCGCCCGACCGTTCTCGCCGGAACAGGACGGGATCACCAGGGAGTTGACGCAGGACGCGCTGTTCCTTCCGCAGTGGACCGCGCTCTCGCTGCCCGCCGTGGACCGGGTGCTCAGCACGGCCGCGGTCGTGACCGCGGCGGACGTCGAGGCCCTGGCCGCCTCGGAGAGCCCGGCCCCGGACGTGCTGCGGTACGCCGTCGAGCACCCGGGCGGCGATCCCCGGGCCGCCGTGGCCGCTTCCCTGGCCCTCCTCCAGGCCTGGCTCTCCGCACCCGCGCTGGCACAGTCCCGGTTGGTCGTGGCGGTCACCGGGGACGCGGGCGATCTCGCCGCCGCCGCCGTGTCCGGCCTGCTGCGCTCGGCCCAGTCCGAGCACCCGGACCGCATCGTCATCGTCGAACTCGACGAGGCCGAGGCCGCGTTGCTGCCCGCCGTGCTGGCCAGTGGTGAACCGCGGGTCCGGGTGCGGGCCGGCGTGGCCGAGGTGCCCCGGCTGGTGCGCGCCACCGTCCCGCCGAGCGCCGAGGCCGCCGACAGTGCCACGCCGGCCGACAGCACCGCGCCGGGCGACAGTGCCACGCCGGCCGACAGCACCGCGCCGGGCGACAGCGCCGGAACGGTCGGCACCCGGGGGCTCGACCCCGCCGGTACCGTCCTGGTCACCGGTGGGACCGGCACGCTGGGCGCGTTGGTCGCCCGGCAGTTGGTCACCGCGCACGCCGTCCGGCACCTGCTGCTCGTCAGCCGCCGGGGCCCCGCCGCCGAGGGCGCGGCGGAACTGCGCGAGGAACTCACCGCGCTGGGCGCCACCGTCACGGTCACCGCCTGCGACACGGCCGACCGCGACCAGGTCGCGGCGCTCCTCGCGGCGGTGCCGGCCGAGCACCCGCTGACCGCCGTCGTCCACACCGCCGGCGTCCTGGACGACGGCGTGGTCACGGCGTTGACCCCGGAGCGGGTGGACACCGTGCTGCGGCCGAAGCTGGACGCGGCCCTGCACCTGCACGAGCTGACCCGGGAGCTGGACCTCGCGGCCTTCGTGCTGTTCTCCTCGGCGGCCGGTGTCCTGGGCAACCCCGGCCAGGGCAACTACGCGGCGGCCAACGCCTGCCTGGACGCGCTCGCCCACCGGCGGCGCGCGCTCGGCCTGCCCGGCGTCTCGCTCGCCTGGGGCTACTGGAGCCAGGCCAGCGGCATGACCCGCCACCTCGGCGCCGCCGACCTGCACCGCACCCGGCGCCTGGGCATGGTCGGGCTCTCGGACGCCGAGGGAATGGCGCTGTTCGACGCCGCCCTGCGCGCCGACGCCGGGACGCCCGCCGCGCTGGTGGCCGCCAGGTTCGACCTGCCCGCCCTGCGCGCGGCGGCCCGCGGCGGCCCCGTCGCACCGCTGCTGCGCGGTCTGGCGCCCGCCGGGCGGCGGACCGCCCGGACCGCCGACGGCACGGACACCGCCCCGCTGCGGGAGCGCCTCGCCCGCCTGGGCACGGCCGAGCGGACGGAGGAGCTGGTGGCCCTGGTGCGCCGGCACGCCGCCAACGTGCTCGGCCACGCCGCCCCCGACGCCGTCCGGGCCGACCGCGCCTTCAAGGAGGCCGGCTTCGACTCGCTGACCGCCGTGGAGCTGCGGAACCGGCTGGCGGCCGCGAGCGGGCTCACGCTCTCCTCGACCATCGTCTTCGACTACCCGAAGCCGGCGGCCCTGGCCGAGCACCTGCGCGTGCGGCTCTTCGGCGCCGCCCCGTCCGAGGGCGCCACCGCCGCCGAGGGCACTCCCGTCGGCGGGGCCGCCGACCCCGACGAGCCGATCGCGATCGTGGCGATGTCCTGCCGGCTGCCCGGCGGCGTGCACAGCCCCGAGGACCTCTGGCGGCTGGTGGCCGAGGGCGTCGACGCCGTCACCGAGTTCCCCGAGGACCGCGGCTGGGACATCGAGCGGCACTACGACGCCGACCCGGACAGCGCGGGCAAGACCTACGTCCGCCACGCCGCCTTCCTCGACGACGCCACCGGGTTCGACGCCGGCTTCTTCGGCATCTCCCCGAACGAGGCGCTCGCCATGGACCCGCAGCAGCGCCTGCTGCTGGAGACCTCCTGGGAGGCGTTCGAGCGCGCCGCGATCGACCCCACCGGGCTGAGCGGGCAGGACATCGGCGTCTTCGTCGGCGTCAACAGCCACGACTACACCGTGCGGATGCACCAGGCGGCCGGGGTCGAGGGGTTCCGTCTCACCGGCGGCTCCGCCAGCGTCCTCTCGGGCCGCGTCGCCTACCAGTTCGGCTTCGAGGGACCGGCCGTCACGGTCGACACCGCCTGCTCCTCGTCGCTGGTCGCCCTGCACCTGGCCGCGCAGGCGCTGCGCCGCGGCGAGTGCTCGATGGCGCTGGCCGGCGGTGTGATGGTGATGGGCAACCTGGAGACCTTCGTCGAGTTCTCCCGCCAGCGCGGGCTGGCCCCGGACGGCCGCTGCAAGGCCTTCGCGGACGGTGCCGACGGCACCGGCTGGGCCGAGGGCGTGGGCGTGCTGCTCGTCGAGCGGCTCTCCGAGGCGCGCCGGCGCGGGCACCAGGTGCTCGCGGTGGTCAGCGGCAGCGCGGTGAACCAGGACGGCGCGTCCAACGGTCTGACCGCGCCGAACGGCCTCTCCCAGCAGCGGGTGATCCGCAAGGCGCTGGCGAACGCGGGCCTGTCGCCGGTCGAGGTGGACGCGGTGGAGGCGCACGGCACGGGCACCGTACTGGGCGACCCGATCGAGGCGCAGGCGCTGCTGGCGACCTACGGCCAGGACCGGCCCGCCGACCGGCCGCTCTGGCTCGGGTCGGTCAAGTCGAACATCGGCCACACCCAGGCCGCGGCCGGCGTGGCCGGCGTGATCAAGATGGTGATGGCCATCCGGCACGGCGTGCTGCCCCGGACGCTGCACGTCGACCGGCCCTCGACCCATGTGGACTGGTCGGTCGGCGCGGTCGAGTTGCTGACCGAGGCCCGGCAGTGGCCGGAGACCGGCCGCCCCCGTCGGGCGGGGGTGTCCTCCTTCGGTATCGGCGGGACCAACGCGCACGTCCTGGTGCAGCAGGCCCCGGCCGAGACCGCGGCCCCGGCCCCGGCCCGGTCCGAGGCCGACCCGACGGTGCCCGTGCCGGTCCCGCTCTCGGCCAGGACGGCGGCCGCGCTGCGCGGCCAGGCCGGACGGCTCGCCCGCTTCGTCGACGACCGGGCCGACCTCCCGCTCGCCGATACGGCCCACGCGCTCGCCACCACCCGGGCCCGGCTCGACCACCGCGCCGTCGTCCTGGCGGGCGACCGCCGACAGCTGGCCGACGCCCTGCGCGCCCTCGAACACGGCACGCCCGGTACCGCGACCGTCGTCGGGAACGCCGCCGACGCCGCCGCCGACGGCAGGCTGGCCTTCCTGTTCACCGGCCAGGGCAGCCAGTGGGCCGGTATGGGCCGCCGGCTCGCCGAGGCGTTCCCCGTCTTCCGGGACGCCTTCGCCGCCGCCTGTGCCGCCGTCGAGCGGCACCTGGACGGCCACCTGGCGCGGCCGTTGCGCGAGGTGGTCTTCGCCGACCCCGGGACGACGGAGGGCGCGCTGCTCGACGAGACCCTGTACACCCAGGCTGGCCTCTTCGCCCTGGAGACCGCGCTGTTCCGGCTCTTCGCCTCCTGGGGCGTCCGGCCGGACCTGCTGGCCGGTCACTCGATCGGTGAGATCACCGCCGCGCACGCGGCCGGCGTCCTGGACCTGGCCACGGCCGGTGAACTGGTCGCCGCCCGCGGCCGGTTGATGCAGGCGCTGCCCGCCGGCGGCGCGATGGTGGCCGTCCGGGCGACCGAGGCCGAGGTCGCGCCGCTGCTGGCCGGCACGGCCGGGGCGGTCGGTGTCGCGGCGGTCAACGCGCCGGACTCCCTGGTGCTCTCCGGCGCCGAGGAGGCGGTGCTCGCCGTCGCCGCCGAGCTGGCCCGCGCGGGCCGCAAGACCCGGCGGCTCGCCGTCAGCCACGCCTTCCACTCGCCGCTGATGGAGCCCATGCTGGCGGAGTTCGAGGCCGTCGCGGCCCGGCTGACGTACCGGCCGGCCACCGTCCCGGTCGTCTCCACCCTCACCGGCGCGCTCGCCGAGGACGGGCACTTCGGCACCGCCGGGTACTGGGCCGACCAGGTGCGGCACGCCGTCCGGTTCGGCGACGCGGTCGGGTCGCTGCGCGACCAGGGCGCCGTCACCTACCTCGAACTCGGGCCGGGCGGGGTGCTGACCGCGATGGCGCTCGGCACGCTCGGCGAGCAGGCGCGGGGCTGCCTGGCCACGCTGCGCACCGACACCCCCGAGGACACCGCCGTCCTCACCGCGCTCGCCGAACTGCACGTGCGCGGGGTGGACGTGGACTGGCCCGCCGTCCTCGGCCGGCCGGGCACCGCGGGCGTGGTCGGGCCGGCGACGGCGGTCGGGCCGGTGACGGCGGTCGGCGCCGAACTGCCCACCTACGCCTTCCAGCACGAGCGCTACTGGGTCGAGAGCGGCGCCGCCGCGGACGCCGAGGCGCTCGGCGCCCGCAGCACCGGGCACCCGCTGCTCGGCACCGTCGTCGAGGTCCCCGCGGACGGCGGCGGCACCGGTGCCGTCCTCACCGGGCGGCTGACCCGGCGCAGCCCCGGCCTGCCGGTCGACCCGACCGGCGCCGGCGACACCGTCGTCCCGGCGGCCGTGCTGCTGGACCTGCTCGTCCGGGCCGGCAGCGAGACCGCCAGCGGAGCCGTCCGGCAGATCACCGTCGAGACGCCGCTGACCCTGCCCGAGCACGGGCACCTCCAGCTGCGGGTCGCCGTGGCGGCCCCGGGCCCGGACGGCCTGCGCCGCGCCGGTGTGCACTCCCGCCCGGCCGGCCCGGAGCAGGGCCCGTGGACCTGCCACGCCCGCGCCCTGCTGGCACCCGGCCTGCCGAGGCCCGCCTTCGACCTGCGGAGCTGGCCGTCCGCCGACGAGGCCGAGGACACCGCCGGGCCCGCCGCCAAGGTGGCCGGTGTCCGCCGGCTCTGGCAGCGCGACGGCCGGCTGCTCGCCGACATCGAGCTGTCCGCCGAACGGGCCGACGAGGCCGGGACGTTCACGCTCCACCCGGCGCTCATCGACACCGCGCTGAAGGTCCTCGCCGCCCACACCGGCAGCGGCGACACCGACGACCGCGACCGCGAGCCGGCCGCCTGCGCCGACCTGGCCGTCTACGCGGAGGGCGCCGCCGCGCTGCGGCTGCGGATCACCCCGGCCGGCGACGGCGCCCACCTGGTCGAACTCGCCGACCCGGAGGGCGAACCGGTCGCCGCCTTCGGCCCGGTGACGCTGGAGCGCGCCGCCGCTCCCGCCGAGGCGCTCGGGGCGGGCACCACCCCGGTCACCGCCCCGGTCACCGCCGCGCCGACCCCGGCGCACGCCCCGCTGGCCCGGCGCGTTGTGCGCCGCGGTGCGGCGGCCGGCGGCTCGCTGGCCGCCCGGCTCGCCGACCTCGCCGGCGCGGAACAGCACCGCCTGCTGATGGACCTGGTACGGGAGAGCGCCGCCGCCGTCCTCGGCCACCAGGAGGGCGCCGAGTCCTTCGACGGCGGCCGGCCCTTCCGGGAGCTCGGCTTCGACTCCCTCAGTGCCGTCAAGCTCCGCAACCGGCTGCACGACTTCACCGGTCTGTCCCTGCCGACCAGTCTGGTCTTCGACTACCCGACCCCGGCCGCGCTGGCCGACCTGCTCCGCGCCGAACTGCTCGGCGAGGGCCCGGCGAGTGCCCCGGTGCCCGCCGCGGCCGCGACGGACCCGGACGAGCCGATCGCCATCGTCGCGATGAGCACCCGGCTGCCGGGCGGGGTGACCAGCCCCGAGGAGCTCTGGACGCTGGTCTCGGAGGGACGCGACGGGCTCTCCCCCTTCCCCACCGACCGGGACTGGGACGTCGACAAGCTCTACCACCCGGACCCGGCGCACCCCGGCACCAGCTACACCAGGGTCGGCGGATTCCTGCACGACGCGGCCCAGTTCGACGCCGGACTCTTCGGCATCTCGCCGCGTGAGGCGCTGGCGATGGACCCGCAGCAGCGGCTCCTGCTGGAGACCTCGTGGGAGGCCCTGGAGCGGGCCGGGATCGACCCGCTCTCCACCCGGGGCCGGGACATCGGGGTCTTCACCGGCATCGTCCACCACGACTACGTGACGAGGCTGCGGCAGGTGCCCGACGACGTCCAGGGCTACGTCATGACCGGGACGTCGTCGAGCGTGGCCTCGGGCCGAGTGTCGTACGTGTTCGGGTTCGAGGGCCCGGCGGTGACGGTGGACACGGCGTGCTCCTCCTCGCTGGTGGCGATGCACCTGGCCGCGCAGGCACTGCGGCGCGGCGAGTGCTCGATGGCGCTGGCCGGCGGCGCGACCGTGATGTCCAGCCCGGATGCCTTCCTGGAGTTCTCGCGCCAGCGCGGCCTCTCCGCCGACGGTCGCTGCAAGGCCTACTCCGCGACGGCCGACGGCACCGGCTGGGCCGAGGGCGTGGGCGTCGTGGTGTTGGAGCGGCTCTCCGAGGCGCGGCGCAACGGGCACCAGGTGCTCGCCGTGCTGCGCGGCAGCGCGGTGAACCAGGACGGCGCCTCCAACGGTCTGACCGCGCCCAACGGCCCCTCGCAGCAGCGGGTGATCCGCCGGGCGCTGGCGAACGCGGGCCTGGACGCGTCCGAGGTGGACGTCGTCGAGGGCCACGGCACCGGCACCTCGCTGGGTGACCCGATCGAGGTCCAGGCGCTGCTGGCCACCTACGGCCAGGCCCGGCCCGCCGACCGGCCGTTGCGGCTCGGGTCGCTGAAGTCGAACATCGGCCACACCCAGGCCGCGGCCGGTGTGTCCGGTGTGATCAAGATGGTGGAGGCGATGCGGCACGGTGTGATGCCCGCGACGCTCCATGTGACCGAGCCGACGCCGCAGGTGGACTGGGCGGCCGGAGCGGTGGAACTGCTGACCGAGGCACGCGAGTGGCCGCGCGACGGCCGCCCGCGCCGCGCCGCGGTCTCCTCGTTCGGCGCGAGCGGCACCAACGCGCACGTGATCCTGGAGGAGGGGCCCGAACCCCTCCGGGCGGAGCCGGCCGCGGCGACCGCGCCCGACGCCGTGCTGCCGCTGGTGGTGTCGGCGAAGAGCACCGCGTCGCTGGCCGGCCAGGCCGGTCGGCTGGCCGCCTTCGTCGAGGCGTCGCCGGCGCCCCTCACCGGGGTGGCGGGGGCGCTGGTCGCGCGACGCGCGGTGCTCGGCGAGCGTGCGGTGGTGGTGGCCGGTTCGCGCTCCGAGGCGCTGGCCGCGCTGGGCGCGCTGACCCGGGGCGAGTCCGCGCCGGGGCTGGTGACGGGCAGTGTGTCCAGCCCGGGCCGGACGGTGCTGGTGTTCCCGGGCCAGGGTTCGCAGTGGGTCGGGATGGGTCGTGAGCTGCTGGACTCCTCGCCGGTGTTCGCCGAGCGGGTGGCGGCGTGTGCGGCGGCGCTGGAGCCGTGGGTGGACTGGTCGCTGGTCGAGGTGCTGCGCGGGGAGGCCCCGGCCGAGCTGCTGGAGCGCGTCGATGTGCTGCAGCCGGCGAGCTTCGCGGTGATGGTCGGCCTGGCCGCCGTCTGGGCCTCGGCCGGCCTGGTGCCGGACGCCGTCCTCGGCCACTCGCAGGGCGAGATCGCGGCTGCCTGCGTGGCCGGTGCGCTGTCCCTGGAGGACGCGGCCCGGATCGTCGCGGTGCGCAGCCAGGTGATCGCGGGCAGCCTCGCCGGACGCGGCGGGATGGCCTCGGTGGCGCTGTCCGAGAGCGACGCCGTCGAGCGGCTGGAGCGCTGGGCAGACCGGGTCGAGGTGGCGGCCGTCAACAGCCCGACCTCGGTGGTGGTGGCCGGTGACGCCGAGGCGCTGGACGAGGCCCTGGCGGTGCTGAAGGCCGACGGGGTCCGGGTGCGTCGGGTGGCGGTGGACTACGCCTCGCACACCCGGCACGTGGAGGCGATCGAGGGGACGCTGGCCGAGGCCTTCGCGGACATCCGAGGCCAGGCCCCGCTGGTGCCGTTCTTCTCCACCGTCACCGGCACCTGGGTCGACGAGGCGGGCGTGCTGGACGGCGGCTACTGGTACCGCAACCTGCGTGGCCAGGTCCGCTTCGGCCCGGCCGTCGCCACGCTGCTCGGCGAGGGTCACACCGTCTTCGTCGAGTCCAGCGCCCACCCGGTGCTGGTCCAGCCGGTCAACGAGATCTTCGACACCGCCGCGGACGACAGCGTCCGGCTGCGCGCCGTCGTCGGCGGCACGCTGCGCCGGGACGAGGGCGGCCCGCGCCGGCTGCTCACCTCGATGGCCGAACTGTTCGTCCGGGGCGTCCCGGTGGACTGGACCGGCCTGCTGCCCACCGGCGCCGAGTCCGCCCGGGTGGACCTGCCGACCTACGCCTTCGACCGCCGGCACTTCTGGCTCCAGGAGGGCGAGACGCCCGACGACTCCGCCGCGGCGGCCGAAGGCGCGGACTCCGACTTCTGGGCCGCCGTCGAGCAGACCGACGCCGACTCGCTCGCCCACCTGCTCGACCTGGCCTCGGCCGACCAGCGGGACGCGCTGCGTACGGTCGTCCCGGTCCTGGCGGACTGGCGGGGCCGGCGACGCCGCCGGTCGAGCGCCGAGAAGCTGCGGTACAACGTCACCTGGCGGCCGCTCGAACGCGAGGCCGTCGGGGTGCCGGGTGGCCGGTGGCTGGCCGTCCTTCCCGTCGGCGGGCCGGCGGACGCGTCCGCCGCCGACCTGGCGGCGGCGCTGGCCGGGCAGGGGCTCGACCTCGTCACGCTGGAGGTCGCGACCGGCGCCACCCGGGCCGACCTCGCGGAGCGCCTGACCGCTGTCCTGGCCGAGCACGAGGTGACCGGCGTGCTGTCGCTGCTCGCGCTCGCCCCCGGGACCGCCCCGACCGACCTGGGCGCCACCGCGGCGACCCTCGCGCTGATCCAGGCCCTGGGTGACGCGGGGGCCGGCCGCCCGCTCTGGTGCCTCACCCGGGGCGCCGTGAACATCGGCATCCAGGACACCCTCACCGCACCGGCCCAGGCCGCGCTGTGGGGCCTGGGCCGTGCCGCCGCCCTGGAGTTCCCCGACCGGTGGGGCGGCCTGATCGACCTGCCGGCGGCGAACGACGCCCGGACGACGCAGTACCTGCTCGGCGCCCTGAACGGCACCGCCGGCGACGACCAGCTGGCCGTCCGCCGCTCGGGCGTCTACAGCCGCCGACTGGTCCGCAAGCCCGCGCCGGAGCCCACCGCCGGCGGCGGTTGGCAGCCCAGCGGCACCGTGCTGGTGACCGGCGGCGCCGAGGGGCTCGGCCGGCACGCCTCGCTCTGGCTGGCACGCTCCGGCGCCCGCCGGCTGATCGTCACCACCGGCCCCGGGACACCCGAGGAGGCGCCGGCCGGGCTGCGGGAGGAACTCGCCGCCCTGGGCACGGACACCACCGTGCTCTTCCGCGCCGACGCCGACCGCGACGAGATCGCCCGGCTGGTCGCCGGGAGCCCGGCGGACCAGCCGCTCACCGCCGTGCTGCACGCGGCCGACATGGCCTGGACCAGCTCCGTCACCGACACCGCCGCGGCGGACCTCGCCGAGGTGTTCGCCGCCAAGGTGGACACGGCCTTCTGGCTCGACGACCTGGTCGCGGACGCCCCGCTGGACGCGTTCGTGGTGTTCTCCTCGATCGCCGGCGTCTGGGGCGGCGGCGGGCAGAGCGTCTCCGGCGCGGCCAACACCGTGCTCGACGCCCTGGTCGAGTGGCGCCGGGGACGCGGCCTGCGGGCCACCTCGATCGCCTGGGGCGCCCTCGACCAGATCGGCGCCGGGATGGACGAGGAGACCCTGGTCCAACTTCGCCGCCGGGGTGTCCTGCCGATGGCCCCGCAGGTCGCGATGACGGCCTTCGAACAGGCGGTGGAGGCCCGGGAGAAGTTCGTGTCGGTGGTCGACATGGACTGGGACGCGTTCATCCCGGCGTTCACCTCCGTCCGGGCCAGCCCGCTGTTCGCGGACCTCCCGGAGGCGGACGCCGCCCTGCGGGCCTCCCAGCCGGACGCCGGGAACAGCGACACCACCTCCTCGTTGGTGGACTCGCTGCGGGCCGTGCCGGAGGCCGAGCAGAGCCGGATCCTGCTGAAGCTCGTCTGCGGCCAGGCCGCGACGGTCCTGGGCCACAGCAGCGCCGAGAGCATCGGACCGCTGCAGGCCTTCCAGGAGGTCGGCTTCGACTCGCTGGCCGCCGTCAACCTCCGCAACAGCCTGCACGTGGCCACCGGTCTGCGGCTGCCGGCGACGCTGATCTTCGACTACCCCACCCCGGACGCCCTCGTCGGCTACCTGCGCTCCGAGCTCCTGCGGGACACCGGCGACGACCTCGACGGGCGGGAGGACGACCTGCGGCGCGCGCTCGCGGACGTCCCGTTCGCCCGCTTCAAGGAGGCCGGCCTCCTGGACACCCTGCTCGCCCTCGTCGAGACCGAGGAGGCCCCCGCGACCGACGCGGCGGCCGAACCGGCCGAGGACGACGCCGACCTGATCGACGCGATGGACGTCGCCGACCTCGTGTCGCGCGCCCTGGGCAAGACGACCTGACCCGGACGACCCGGATGCCCCTGATGACCTGGCACGACCAGCTGACCACTGACAGCGAACCGACACGGAGGACGTAGGAACATGACGACGCCGGACGAGCAGATCGTCAACGCACTTCGTGCCTCGCTGAAGGAGAACGCGCGGCTCCAGCAGGAGAACCAGAAGCTCCTCGAAGCCCCCGCCGAGCCCATCGCCATCGTCTCGATGGCCTGCCGCTACGCGGGCGGGATCCGCACCCCCGAGGACCTCTGGCGGGTCGTCACCGACGGCACCGACGTGTACACCACCTTCCCCGAGGACCGCGGCTGGGACCTCGAAGGCCTGTACCACCCGGACCCGGACAACCCGGGTACCACCTACGTCCGCGAGGGCGCCTTCCTGCACGACGCGGGCCAGTTCGACGCCGGGTTCTTCGGCATCTCGCCGCGCGAGGCGCTCGCCATGGACCCGCAGCAGCGGCAGTTGCTGGAGGTGTCCTGGGAGGCGCTGGAGCGGGCCGGCATCGCCCCGCACTCCGTCCGGGGCACCGACATCGGCGTCTTCGCCGGCATCGTGCACCAGGACTACGCCCCGGACCTCAGCGGCTACGAGGGCTTCCTGAGCCTGGAGCGGGCCCTGGGCACCGCCGGCGGTGTCGCCTCCGGCCGCGTCGCCTACTCCCTCGGGCTGGAGGGCCCGGCGGTCACCGTCGACACCATGTGCTCCTCGTCGCTGGTCGCCATCCACCTGGCCTCCCAGGCGCTGCGCCGCGGCGAATGCTCGATGGCGCTGGCCGGCGGCTCGACCGTGATGTCCACCCCGGGCGGGTTCGTGGGCTTCGCCCGCCAGCGCGGCCTGGCCTTCGACGGCCGCTGCAAGTCCTACGCCGCCTGTGCCGACGGCTCCAGCTGGGCCGAGGGCGCCGGCGTCATCCTGCTGGAGAAGCTCTCCCGGGCCCGGGAGCTCGGGCACCGCGTGTTGGCGGTCATCCGGGGTTCCGCGCTCAACCAGGACGGCGCGTCCAACGGTCTGACCGCGCCCAACGGTCCGGCGCAGCAGCGGGTCATCCGCAAGGCGCTGGACAGCGCCAACCTGTCCACGGCCGACATCGACATGGTCGAGGGCCACGGCACCGGCACCGTCCTCGGTGACCCGATCGAGGCGCAGGCGCTGCTGGCCACCTATGGCCAGGACCGCCCGGCCGACCGCCCGCTGCGGCTGGGCTCGGTCAAGTCGGTGATCGGCCACACCCAGGCGGCCTCCGGCGTCGCCGGTGTGATCAACATGGTGCAGGCGCTGCGGCACGGCGTGATGCCGGCCACCCGGCACATCGACGCGCCCACCCCGCAGGTGGACTGGACCGCCGGCGCGGTGGAGCTGCTGACGGAGTCCCGGCAGTGGCCGGAGCACGACCGGCCGCGCCGGGCCGGGGTGTCCTCCTTCGGCGCGAGCGGGACCAACGCGCACCTGATCCTGGAGCAGGTGCCCGAGGAGGAGCCGGCCGCCCCCGGCGCCGCGCCCGACGCGGTGGTGCCGCTGGTGGTCTCCGCCGCCTCGGCGGGGTCGCTGACCGGCCAGGCCGAGCGGCTGGTCGCCTTCCTCGACACCCCGCAGGCGGTCTCCCTCGCCGATGTGGCGGGGACGCTGGCCACCGGGCGCGCGGTGCTCGGTGAGCGTGCGGTGGTGGTGGCGGACTCGCCCGACGAGGCGCTGGCGGGGCTGGCCGCGCTGGCGCGGGGTGAGTCGGCTCCCGGTCTGGTGACGGGGACGGCGGGTGGGGCGGGCAAGCTCGTCCTGGTGTTCCCGGGGCAGGGTTCGCAGTGGGTCGGCATGGGTCGTGAACTGCTCGACTCCTCGCCGGTGTTCGCCGAGCGGGTGGCCGAGTGCGCGGCGGCGCTGGAGCGCTGGGTGGACTGGTCGCTGATCGAGGTGCTGCGGGGTGAGGCCCCGGCCGAGCTGCTGGAGCGCGTCGATGTGCTGCAGCCGGCGAGCTTCGCGGTGATGGTCGGTCTGGCCGCCGTCTGGGCCTCGGTGGGTGTCGTCCCGGACGCGGTGGTCGGGCACTCGCAGGGCGAGATCGCGGCTGCCTGCGTGGCCGGCGCGCTGTCGTTGGAGGACGCGGCGCGGATCGTGGCGGTGCGCAGCCAGGTGATCGCCGGCAGCCTGGCCGGGCGCGGTGGAATGGCCTCGGTGGCGCTGTCCGAGAGCGACGCCGTCGAGCGGCTGGAGCGCTGGGCGGACCGCGTGGAGGTCGCGGCCGTCAACGGCCCGAGGTCCGTGGTGGTCGCCGGTGACGCCGAGGCCCTCGACGAGGTCCTGGACTCCCTGGAGGACCAGGGTGTGCGGGTGCGGCGGATCGCCGTGGACTACGCCTCGCACTCCCGGCACGTCGAGGCGATCCAGGAGACCCTCACCGAGGCCTTCGCGGACATCCGCGGCCAGGCCCCGCGGATCCCCTTCTTCTCCACCGTCACCGGCGAGTGGATCGACGAGGCCGGGGTGCTGGACGGCGGCTACTGGTACCGCAACCTGCGCGGCCAGGTCCGCTTCGGCCCGGCCGTCGCCTCCCTCCTGAGCGAGGGTCACACCGTCTTCGTCGAGTCCAGCGCCCACCCCGTCCTGGTGCAGCCGATCAGCGAGATCGTGGACGCCGCCGACGCGTCGGCCGTGGTCACCGGCTCGCTGCGCCGGGACGAGGGCGGCCCGCGCCGGCTGCTGGCCTCGATCGCCGAACTGTTCGTCCGGGGCGTCCCGGTGGACTGGACGGGCGTGCTGCCCACCGGCACAGCCCCCGTCGACCTGCCGACCTACGCCTTCGACCACCAGCACTACTGGCTCCACCTGACCGGGGCGGCCACCGACGCCGCCTCGCTGGGCCTCACCGGCACCGACCACCCGCTGCTCGGCGCCGTGGTGCGGCTGCCGCAGTCCGACGGGCTGGTGTTCACCTCCCGCCTGTCGCTGCGCACCCACCCCTGGCTCGCCGACCACGCCATGCAGGGCGTGGTGATCGTCCCCGGCACGGTCTACGTCGACCTGGCGGTGCGCGCGGGTGACGAGTTCGGCTGCGGCATCCTCGATGAGCTGATCATCGAGGCCCCGCTGGTGCTGCCCGAGCAGGGCGGCGTCCGGGTGCAGGTCGCGGTCGGCGGCCCCGGTCCGACCGGCTCCCGCACGGTGGACGTCTACTCCCTGCGCGAGGACGCGGCCGGTGAGGACGGCGACGGCGAGTGGACCCGGCACGCCACCGGTCTGCTCTCGGCCACCGCCCCGAGCGGCAGCGACACGCCCGCCGTGGACTTCACCGCCTGGCCCCCGGCGGGTGCCGAGCCGGTGGAGATCGACGACTTCTACACCGACCTGGTCGTCCGCGGCTACTCCTACGGCCCGGCCTTCCAGGGCCTGCGGGCGGTCTGGCGGCGCGGCGAGGAGCTCTTCGCCGAGGCCGTCCTGCCCGCGGACCACCGGGAGAACGCCGACAAGTTCGGTATCCACCCGGCCCTGCTGGACGCCGCCCTGCACACCAACGCGTTCGCCAACCCGGAGGACGGCCGCAATGTGCTGCCGTTCGCCTGGAACGGGCTGGTCCTGCACGCCCTGGGCGCCTCGGCGCTGCGGGTGCGGGTCGCCCCCCGGGGCACCGACGCGCTGTCCTTCCAGGCCGCCGACGAGGCGGGCGAGCTGGTCCTGACCATGGACTCGCTGGTCTCCCTGCCGGTCTCCGCCGAGCAGTTGGGCAGCGCGGCGGGCCAGGACGCCCGGGACTCGCTGTTCCGGGTGGAGTGGACCCAGCTGCCCGCGCCCGAGGGCGCCACGGCCGCGCCGGTCTGGGCCCCGCTGGCCGGCCCGGACGAGGTGGCCGCGCTCGCCGACCGCGAGAGCGTCCCGCCGGTCGCCGTCCTCGACGCGAGCGGCGAGGACGGCGACGCCGACCCGCTGGCGCTGACCTGCCGGGTGCTGGCCACGATCCAGGCCTGGACGGCCGCACCGGGCCTGGCCGACGCCCGGCTGGTCGTGGCGACCCGGGGCGCGGTGCCGGCCGGCGGCGACGCCGCGGTGACCGACCCGGCCGGCGCCGCCGTCTGGGGCCTGGTCCGCGCGGCCCAGGCGGAGAACCCGGACCGGATCGTCCTGGTCGACCTGGACCCCGCCGCCGCCACCGGGGCCGGCCCGGTGCTCGGGGCGGTGCTGGCCTCGGGTGAGCCGCAGGTCGCGGTGCGCGGCACCGTGCTGTCCGCCTCCCGTCTGGTGCGCGCCGACGCCGCCCCCGTCGAGCAGTCCGCCCCCGTTGAGCAGTCCGCCGCCGTCGAGGAGTCCGTCGCCCCCGCCTTCGACCCGGAGGGCACCGTTCTGGTCACCGGCGGCACCGGCTCGCTGGGCGCCGTGGTGGCCCGCCACCTGGTCACCCGGCACGGCGTGCGCCACCTCGTCCTGGCCAGCCGCCGAGGTCCCGACGCCGAGGGCGCCGACGACCTGGCCGCCGAACTGGCCGAGCTCGGGGCCTCGGTGTCCGTCGTCGCGAGCGACGTCGCCGACCGCGAGGCGGTCGCCGCCCTGCTGGCCGCCGTCCCGGCGGAGCACCCGCTGACCGGCGTCGTGCACCTGGCCGGCATCCTGGACGACGGGGTGATCGGCGCGCTGACCCCGGAGCGGATCGCCGGCGTCTTCGCGCCCAAGGTGACCGCGGCACGCCACCTGGACCAGCTGGTTCGCGAACTCGCCCCGGAACTGCGGGCGTTCGTGGTCTTCTCGTCCGCCGCCGCACTGCTCGGCTCGGCCGGCCAGGGCAGCTACGCGGCGGCCAACGCCTACCTCGACGCCCTGATGACCCGTCGTCGCGCGAGCGGCCTGCCGGGTGTCTCGTTGGCCTGGGGCCTGTGGGAGCAGAGCACCGGTCTGACCGCGCACCTGAGCGAGGTCGACCAGGCGCGAATGAGCCGCGGCGGCGTCCTGGCGCTGACCCCGGCCGAGGGCCTCGCCCACTTCGACACCGGACTGCGGGCCGAGCAGGCGCTGCTCGTCCCGATCAAGCTGGACCTGCGGGCGCTGCGCTCCGACACCGCGTCCGGCGGCGCCGTCCCGCACATGCTGCGCAGCCTGGTGCGGAGCGGACGCCGGGTGGCGCGGGCCGCCGCCGGTGACGGCAGCGGGCTGGTCCGCCGCCTCGCGGGGAAGTCCGAGGCCGAGCAGGAGAGCGTCCTGCTGGGCATCGTCCAGGCCGAGGCCACCGCGGTGCTCGGCTTCAACGGCCAGGAACTGGCCCAGGGCACCCGCGGCTTCAGCGACATCGGCTTCGACTCGCTCACCGCCGTCGAGCTCCGCAACCGGCTGAGCGCCGCGACCGGGGTCAAGCTGCCCGCCACCCTCATCTTCGACTACCCCACGCCGGTGGCGCTGGCCCGCTTCCTGCGCGAGGAACTCGGCGACACGGCGGCCGGCGCCGCCGCCGTCCCCACCGTGGTCGCGGCCGACCCGGACGAGCCGATCGCGATCGTCGGCATGGCCTGCCGGCTGCCCGGCGGCGTCCTCGACCCGGAGGGCCTGTGGCGTCTGGTGCACGAGGGCCGCGACGGGATGGTGGGCTTCCCGGACGACCGCGGCTGGAACCTCGACGAGCTCTTCGACGACGACGCGTCGACGCCCGGAACCTCCTATGTGCACAAGGGCGGATTCCTGCAGGGCGCCGGGAAGTTCGACGCCGAGTTCTTCGGCATCTCGCCGCGCGAGGCGCTCGCCATGGACCCGCAGCAGCGGCTGCTGCTGGAGGCGTCCTGGGAGGCCATGGAGCGCGCCGGGATCAACCCCGGTACGGCGCGCGGCGGCAACATCGGGGTCTTCTCCGGTGTCTCCATCCACGACTACGTCGAGTCCCTCACCAGCATGCCCGCCGAGCTCGAAGGCTTCGTGACCACCGCGACGGCGGGCAGCGTGGCCTCGGGCCGGGTGTCCTACGTGTTCGGCTTCGAGGGCCCGGCGGTGACGGTGGACACGGCGTGCTCCTCGTCGCTGGTGGCGATCCACCTGGCCGCGCAGGCGCTGCGGTCGGGCGAGTGCTCGCTGGCGCTGGCCGGCGGCGTCGCCGTGATGGGCTCGCCGGTCGGCGTGCTCGGCATGTCGCGTCAGCGCGGCCTGGCGGCCGACGGTCGGGTCAAGGCCTTCTCGGCGGGTGCCGACGGCACCATCCTGTCCGAGGGCGTCGGCATCGTGGTGCTGGAGCGGCTCTCCGAGGCGCGGCGCAACGGGCACCAGGTGCTCGCCGTGCTGCGCGGCAGCGCGGTGAACCAGGACGGCGCCTCCAACGGTCTGACCGCGCCCAACGGCCCCTCGCAGCAACGGGTGATCCGCAAGGCCCTGGCCAACGCCGGCCTGGACGCCTCCGACATCGACGCGGTGGAGGCGCACGGCACCGGGACGGCGCTGGGCGACCCGATCGAGGCGCAGGCCCTGCTCGCCACCTACGGCCGGGACCGTGACCCGGAGCGGCCGCTCTGGCTGGGCTCGCTGAAGTCCAACATCGGCCACACCCAGGCCGCGGCCGGTGTCGCCGCCGTCATCAAGATGGTCCAGGCGCTGCGCCACGGCGTGCTGCCCGCCACGCTGAACGTGACCGAGCCGACGCCGCAGGTGGACTGGACGGCCGGCGCGGTCGAGCTGCTCACCGAGCCGCGCGACTGGGCCGGCGGTGGCCGGCCGCGCCGGGCGGGGATCTCCTCCTTCGGCATCAGCGGCACCAACGCGCACCTGATCCTGGAGGAGTCCGCCGAGGCGGCGGCGCCCGGGCCCGAGGCGGGCGAGCTGCTGCCCGGCGCCGATGTGGTGCCGCTGGTGGTGTCGGCGGCCTCGACGGCTTCGCTGGCCGGGCAGGCCGAGCGGCTGGCGGCCTTCCTCGCCGCCGCGAACGCGGCGACGCCGGCCGGTACGGCGGCAGCCCTGGTCTCCCGGCGCGCGCTGCTCTCCGAGCGCGCGGTGGTGGTGGCCGGTTCGACGGACGAGGCGCTGGCCGCGCTGGGCGCGCTGGCCCGGGGCGAGTCCGCCCCCGCTCTGGTGACCGGTGGCTCGCTCGGTTCGGCCGGTGCGGGCAAGCTCGTCCTGGTGTTCCCGGGGCAGGGTTCGCAGTGGGCCGGGATGGGTCGTGAGCTGTTGGAGTCCTCGCCGGTGTTCGCCGAGCGGGTGGCGGCGTGTGCGGCGGCGCTGGAGCGCTGGGTGGACTGGTCGCTGGTCGAGGTGCTGCGCGGGGAGGCCCCGGCCGAGCTGCTGGAGCGGGTCGATGTGCTGCAGCCGGCGAGTTTCGCGGTGATGGTGGGTCTGGCCGCCGTCTGGGCCTCGGTGGGTGTCGTCCCGGACGCCGTCCTGGGCCATTCGCAGGGCGAGATCGCGGCGGCCTGCGTGGCCGGTGCGCTGTCCCTGGAGGACGCAGCGCGGATCGTCGCGGTGCGCAGCCAGGTGATCGCCGGTCAGCTGGCCGGGCGCGGTGGCATGGCCTCGGTGGCACTCTCGGAGTCCGAAGCCGTCGCGAGGCTGGAGCGCTGGGCGGACCGGGTGGAGGTGGCGGCCGTCAACGGTCCGTCCTCCGTGGTGGTGGCCGGTGACGCCGAGGCGCTGACCGAGGCGCTGGACGCGCTGACGGCCGACGGGATCCGGGTCCGCCGGGTCGCGGTGGACTACGCCTCCCACACTCGCCACGTCGAGGCGATCGAGGAGACACTGGCCGAGGCCTTCGCGGACATCCGCAGCCAGGCCCCGCTGGTCCCGTTCCTCTCCACCGTCACCGGCGCCTGGGTCGACCAGGCCGGGGTGCTGGACGGTGCCTACTGGTACCGCAACCTGCGCGGCCAGGTCCGCTTCGGCCCCGCCGTGGCCGCCCTCCTGAGCGAGGGTCACACCGTCTTCGTCGAGTCCAGCGCCCACCCGGTGCTGGTCCAGCCGATCAACGAGATCGTGGACGAGGCCGAGGTGTCGGCCGTGGTCACCGGTTCGCTGCGGCGGGACGAGGGCGGCCCGCGCCGGCTGCTCACCTCGATCGCCGAACTCTTCGTCCGGGGCGTCCCGGTGGACTGGACGGGCGTGCTGCCCTCCGGCACCGCCCCCGTCGACCTGCCCACCTACGCCTTCGACCACCGGCACTACTGGCTCCGGACGGCGCCGGCCACGGACGCGGCCTCGCTCGGCCAGGCCGGCGTCGACCACCCGCTGATCGGCGCCGTCGTCCGGCTGCCGCAGTCGGACGGGCTGGCCTTCACCTCCCGGCTCTCGCTGCGCTCGCACCCCTGGCTCGCCGATCACGTCGTCGGCGGCGCCGTGCCGGTGCCCGGCTCCGCGCTCGTGGAGCTGGCCGTGCGGGCCGGCGACGAGGTCGGCTGCGGCACCCTCGACGAGTTGGTCGTCGAGGCCCCGCTGGTGCTGCCTGAGCAGGGCGGCGTCCGGGTCCAGGTCACCGTCGGCGGCCCCGACGAGACCGGCGCCCGCAGCGTCGACATCTACGCGACCCGTGAGGACACCGCCGACGACGCCGACGCCTGGACCAGGCACGCCACCGGCCGGCTCGCCGCGACGACGGCGGCCCGGACCGAGGCCCACCCCGACCTCGTCGTCTGGCCGCCCACCGGCGCCCGGCAGGCGGGCGCCGACGAGCTGTACGACGACCTGCTCCGCCTCGGCTACGCCTTCGGCCCGGCCTTCCAGGGCGTCCGCGGGCTCTGGCGGCGGGGCGAGGAGGTCTTCGCCGAGGTCGCCCTGCCCGAGGATCAGCGCTCCGACGCCGGGAGCTTCGGCATCCACCCGGCACTCCTGGACGCCGCCCTCCAGTCCGGCCTTCGGCACGCCGCCGTCGCGGACCAGAGCGCGGGCGGACCGCGGCTGTGGCAGCCGGCCGAGTGGACCGGCCTCACCCTGCACGCCGCCGGCGCCTCGGCGCTGCGGGTGCGGCTCGCGCCGTCCGACCAGGGCGGGCTGTCGCTGGAGGCCGCCGACGAGACCGGCGGACCGGTCCTGACGCTGGACGCGCTCTCCTTCCTGCCGGTCTCCGCCGAGCAGCTGTCGGCCGCCGCGGCGGACGCCGGACCCGACGCGCTCTTCCGGGTCGAGTGGGCCGAACTGCCCGCGGCGACCGCCGGGGGCGAGACGCTGCCGCCGTGGGTGCCGCTGTTCCACGCCGACGAGGTGCAGATCCTCGCCGACAACGTCACCACCCCGGTGGTCGCGCTGGTCGAGGCGGTCGGCCGACGCGGCGACGCCCTGGCACTGACCACCCGGATCCTGGAGCTCGTCCAGACCTGGCTGGCCGCACCGAGCCTGGAGGAATCCCGGCTGGTGCTGGTGACCCGGGGCGCCGTCCCGGCCGGCGGCGACGCCGACGTCACCGACCCGGCCGCCGCCGCCGTCTGGGGCCTGATCCGCGCCGCCCAGGCGGAGAACCCGGACCGGATCGTCCTGCTCGACACCGACACGGCCACCGACGTCACCTCCGGTACGGACGTCGAACCGCTGCTCACCGCCCTGCTCGCCGCCGGCGAACCGCAGGTCGCCGTGCGCGGTGGCGTGCTCTCCGCGCCGCGGCTCGTCCGGGCCACCGGTGGCGAGGCGACCGCCACCGACCCGGCCTTCCGGCCGGAGGGCACCGTCCTGGTCACCGGCGGCACCGGCTCGCTGGGCGCCCTGGTGGCCCGCCACCTGGTCACCGAGCACGGCGTCCGGCACCTGGTGCTGGTCAGCCGGCGCGGTGCGCGGGCGGAGGGCGCGACCGAGCTGGTGGCCGAACTGGCCGGGCTCGGCGCGGCGGTGACGGTCACCGCCTGCGACGTGGCCGACCGCGACGCGGTGGCGGCGCTGCTGGCCGCCGTGCCGGCCGAGCACCCGCTGACCGGCGTCGTGCACACCGCCGGTGTGCTGGACGACGGGGTGATCGGCGCGCTGACCCCGGAGCGGATCGCGGGCGTCTTCGCGCCCAAGGTGACCGCCGTGCGGCACCTGGACGAACTCACCCGTGAGCTCGCACTGACCACGTTCGCGGTGTTCTCCTCCGCCGCCGGCCTGTTCGGCTCGGCCGGCCAGGGCAACTACGCGGCGGCCAACGCCTACCTGGACGGCCTGATGGCCGGCCGTCGCGCGAGCGGCCTGCCGGGTGTCTCGCTGGCCTGGGGCCTGTGGGAGCAGAGCACCGGTCTGACCGCGCACCTGAGCGAGGTCGACCAGGCGCGAATGAGCCGCGGCGGCGTCCTGGCGCTGACCCCGGCCGAGGGCCTGGCCCTGTTCGACACGGCGCTGCACGCCGACCGGGCCCTGGTCGTGCCGATCAAGCTCGACCTGCGGGCCGCCCGGGCCGACGCGGCCTCCGGCGGCGCCGTCCAACCGCTGATGCGAGGCCTGGTCCGGGCCGGCCGGCAGGCCGTCCGGGCCGCGGCAGCGCAGCGCAGCGGCGGCGGGCTGGCGGAGCGGCTGGCCGGGCTGTCGGCGGCCGAGCAGGAGGCCCTGCTGCTGGACCTGGTCCGCGGCCAGGTGGCGACCGTCCTCGGCCACGCCGGGGCGGACCACGTCAAGGCCGAGAAGGCCTTCAAGGACGCCGGCTTCGACTCGCTGACCTCCGTCGAACTGCGCAACCGGGTCCGCGAGGCGACCGGCCTCAACCTGCCCACCACCGTGGTCTTCGACTACCCGACCCCGCTCGCCCTGGCCCGGCACCTGCACGGCGCGTTCGGCCACGTCGCCGCCGCGGCCGGATCGGCGGCGCCGACCGTCCTGGTCGCCGACCCGGACGAGCCGATCGCGATCGTCGGGATGGCCTGCCGGCTGCCCGGCGGCGTGGCGAGCCCGGACGACCTGTGGCGGCTGGTCGCCGACGGCCGGGAAGCCCTCTCCCCGTTCCCTGAGGACCGCGGCTGGGACCTGGACGGCCTGTTCGACGCCGACCCCGGCCGGGTCGGCACCTCCTACGTCGACCGGGGTGGCTTCCTGCACGAGGCCGGGCTGTTCGACGCCGGCTTCTTCGGGATCTCGCCGCGCGAGGCGCTGGCCATGGACCCGCAGCAGCGGCTGCTGCTGGAGGCGTCCTGGGAGGCGCTGGAGCGCGCGGGCATCGACCCGGCGGCGCTGAAGGGCACCGACGTCGGCGTCTTCTCCGGTGTGATGAGCCAGGGCTACGGGTTCGGCGGTGAGATCCCGCCGGAGCTGAGCGGCTTCACCGCGACGGGCTCCGCCGGCAGCGTGGCCTCGGGCCGCGTCTCCTACGTGTTCGGCTTCGAGGGTCCGGCGGTCACCGTCGACACGGCCTGCTCCTCCTCGCTGGTGGCGATCCACCTGGCCGCGCAGGCGCTGCGCCAGGGCGAGTGCTCGATGGCACTCGCCGGCGGCGCGACCGTCCTGGCCAACCCGCACACCTTCGTCGAGTTCTCCCGCCAGCAGGCGCTCTCGCCCGACGGCCGCTGCAAGGCCTTCTCCTCGACGGCCGACGGTACGGGCTGGGCCGAGGGCGCGGGTGTGGTGGTGCTGGAGCGGCTGTCCGAGGCGCGCCGCAAGGGGCACCCGGTGCTCGCCGTGGTGCGCGGCAGCGCGGTGAACCAGGACGGCGCCTCCAACGGTCTGACCGCGCCGAACGGCCCCTCTCAGCAGCGGGTGATCCGCAAGGCCCTGGCCAACGCCGGCCTGTCCACCGTCGAGGTGGACGCGGTCGAGGCGCACGGCACCGGCACGGTGTTGGGTGACCCGATCGAGGCGCAGGCGCTGCTGGCCACCTACGGCCAGGACCGCGAGCCGGGGCGCCCGCTCTGGCTCGGGTCCGTCAAGTCCAACCTGGGGCACGCGCAGGCGGCCGCCGGTGTCGCGGGCGTGATCAAGATGGTGGAGTCGCTGCGGCACGGGGTGCTGCCGCCCACCCTGCACGTCGAGTCGCCCTCCACCGAGGTGGACTGGGAGGCCGGCGCGGTCGAGCTGCTGACCGAGGCGCGGGCGTGGCCGGAGACCGGCCGCCCCCGGCGCGGCGGGGTGTCCGCGTTCGGGGTCAGCGGCACCAACGCGCACCTGATCCTGGAGCAGGCGCCGGTCGAGGCCGGCGCGGAGCAGGCGGTCGTCACCGCCCCCGACGCCCTGGTGCCGCTGGTGCTGTCCGCGAAGAGCGCGGGCTCGCTGGCCGGCCAGGCCGGGCGGCTGGCCGCCTTCGTGGAGACCTCCGGGGCCGGGGCGCCGGACATCGCCGCCGCGTTGCTGGCGCAGCGGGCGCTGCTGTCCGAGCGGGCGGTGGTGCCGGCGGGTTCGACGGCGGAGGTCCTGGCGGGGCTGGCCGCGCTGGCACGCGGGGAGTCCCCGGCCGGTGTGGTGACCGGCACGGTGTCCGACACGGACCGTACGGTGTTCGTCTTCCCGGGGCAGGGTTCCCAGCGGGTGGGCATGGGCCGGGAGCTGGCGGAGCGCTACCCGGTGTTCGCCGAGGCCTTCGACGCGGCGTGCGTCGTGCTGGACGCGCACTTGGCGGGCTGGGTGGACCACTCGCTCAAGGAGGTGGTGGACGGTACGGCGGGTTCGCTCGACCAGACCGTCTACACGCAGGCGGGTCTGTTCGCGGTGGAGACCGCGCTGTTCCGGCTGCTGGAGTCCTGGGGCGTCCGGCCCGATGCGGTACTGGGGCATTCGATCGGTGAGATCACGGCCGCGCATGTCGCGGGTGTGCTCTCGCTGGAGGACGCGGCGGCCGTGGTGGCCGCGCGCGGCCGGCTGATGCAGGCGCTGCCCTCGGGCGGCGCGATGGTCGCGGTCGCCGCGACGGAGGCGGAGGTCGCCGGGTTCCTCGGCGACGGGGTGGATCTGGCGGCGGTGAACGGCCCGTCCTCGGTGGTCCTCTCCGGCGAGGAGGCGGCCGTGCTGAAGGCCGCGGAGAGCCTGAAGGAGCAGGGCCGCAAGGTCAAGCGGCTGACGGTCTCGCACGCCTTCCACTCGGCGCTGATGGAGCCGATGCTGGCCGAGTTCGCCACCGTGCTCGCCGGGGTGAGCTGGGGCGAGGCGCGGTTCCCGATCGTGTCCAATGTGACCGGCCAGGTGGCCGGGGTGGCTGAACTGGCCGACCCGGCCTACTGGGTGGACCACGTCAGGAAGCCGGTCCGGTTCGCCGAGGGCATCGCCACGGCCGCCGGGCTCGGCGGCGCGCTGTTCGTCGAGCTGGGCCCGGGCGCCGCGTTGAGCGGTGTCGTGGCGGAGTCCGCCGGCGAGGACGCGCTCTGCGTCGCCGCGCTGCGCGACGGCCGCCCCGAGGCGCACACCCTGCTCGCCTCGGTGGCCGAACTCTTCGTCCGGGGCGCCGAGGTGGACTGGGCCAAGACCCTGCCCGCCGGACGCGCGACCGCCCATCTGGACCTGCCCACCTACGCCTTCGACCACCGGCACTACTGGCTGCAGACCACCCGGGCCACCGACGCGGTCTCGCTCGGCCAGGTCACGGCCGACCACCCGCTGCTCGGCGCGGTGGTGGAGGTGCCCGAGACCGGCGGGGTGCTCTGCACCTCCAGGCTCTCGCTGCGCACCCACGCCTGGCTGGCCGACCACGCCGTCGGCGGCGTCGTCCTGGTCCCCGGCACCGGCCTGGTGGAGCTGGCCGTGCGGGCCGGTGACGTGGTGGCCGCCGGCGTGCTGGACGAACTGGTCATCGAGGCGCCGCTGGTGGTGCCCGAGCACGGCGGCGTCCGGGTCCAGGTCGCCGTCGGCGGCCCCGACGAGAACGGCACGCGCACCGTCGCCGTCTACTCGGCCCGCGAGGACGCGGCCGGCGAGATCGGCCCGGACGCCTGGACCAGGCACGCGGCCGGCACCCTGACGACGGCTCCGGCCGAGGTCGCGGAGGCGCCCGGCTTCGACGTCACCGCCTGGCCGCCGGCCGGCGCGGAGCCCGTCGACCTCGACGTCACCGGGTTCTACGACGACCTCGCCCGGCACGGCTACGCCTACGGCCCGGCCTTCCAGGGCCTGCGGGCGGTCTGGCGGCGCGAGGAGGAACTGTTCGCCGAGGTCGTCCTGCCGGACGAGCGGCGGGACGAGGCCACCCGCTTCGGGATCCACCCGGCGCTGCTCGACGCGGCCCTGCACACGCAGGCGTTCGCCCAGCCGGAGGAGGGCCACAACGTCCTGCCGTTCGCCTGGAACGGGCTGGTGCTGCACGCCGCCGGCGCCGGGGCGATCAGGGTCCGGATCGCCCCGCAGGGGCCGGACAAGCTGGCGCTGACCGCGGTCGACGAGGCCGGCGGCGCCGTCCTCACGGTCGACTCGGTGACCTTCCGGCCGGTGGACGTCGAGCAACTGGACACCGCGGCGGCGGCCGACGAGGATCGCGACGCGCTGCTCCGCCTGGAGTGGAGCGCGCTGCCCCCGGCGGCGGCCGACCCGGCACCCGCCTGGGTACCGGTCACCGGCGGCGACGACGTGGCCGCGCTGGCCGGCGAGGCCCCCGCCGTCGCCGTCCTGGAGGCCCGCGGCACCGGCGGCGCCGACCAGGTGCCCGCCCTGACCGGAACGGCCCTGGAAGTCGTCCAGGCCTGGCTGGCCGACGAGGCCTTCGAGGACGCGCGGCTCGTGGTGGTCACCCGGGGCGCGGTGCCGGCCGGGCCCGACGCCGACGTCACCGACCTGGCCGGAGCGGCGGTGTGGGGTCTGCTGCGCACCGCCCAGGCCGAGAACCCCGACCGGATCGTCCTGCTCGACCTCGACCCGGACACCGAGGACTCCTTCACCACCGTGCTCGGCGCCGTGCTGGCCACCGGTGAGCCGCAGGTCGCGGTCCGGGCGGCGGCACTGTCCGTGCCGCGCCTGGTCCGGGCCCAGGCCCGGCCGGCCACGGAGGCACCGGCGGCGTTCCGCCCCGACGGGACCGTCCTGGTCACCGGCGGGACGGGCTCCCTCGGCGCCCTGCTGGCGCGGCACCTGGTCACCGAGCACGGCGTCCGGCACCTGGTGCTGGCCAGCCGGCGCGGTGCGCGGGCGGAGGGCGCGACCGAGCTGGTGGCCGAACTGGCCGGGCTCGGCGCGGCGGTGACGGTCACCGCCTGCGACGTGACCGACCGGGAGTCGGTGGCGGCGCTGCTGGCGGCGGTGCCGGCCGAGCACCCGCTGACCGGCGTCGTGCACACCGCCGGTGTGCTCGACGACGGGGTGATCGGCGCGCTGACGCCCGAGCGCCTGGCCTACGTGTTCGGTCCGAAGGTGACCGCCGTGAGCCACCTGGACGAGCTCACCCGTGACCTCGACCTGACCACCTTCGCGGTGTTCTCCTCCGCGTCCGGCCTGTTCGGCTCCGCCGGCCAGGGCAACTACGCGGCGGCCAACGCCTTCCTCGACGCGCTGGCCCACCGGCGCCGGGCGGTCGGCCTGCCCGGTACGTCCCTCGCCTGGGGCCTCTGGGAGCAGATCAGCGGCATGACCGCCCACCTGGGCGCCGCCGACCAGGCCCGGATGAGCCGCGGCGGGGTCCTGCCGATCGGCCCGGCCGAGGGCATGCGGCTGTTCGACGCGGCCCTGCGGACCGACACGGCGCTGGTGGTGCCGATCAAGCTGGACCTGCGCTCGCTGCGGGCCGACGCGGCCGCCGGCCGCACGGCCCAGCCGCTGCTGCGCGGACTGGTGCGCGCCGGACGGCAGTTGGCACGCACGGCCACCGGTGACAGCGGTGGGCTGACCCGTCGCCTGGCCGGCCTGGCACCGGCGGCCCAGGAGGCCCTGCTGCTGGACCTGGTCCGCGGCCAGGTGGCGACCGTCCTCGGTCACGCCGGACCGGACCAGGTCGGCCCGGAGACGGCGTTCAAGGACGCCGGCTTCGACTCGCTGACCTCGGTGGAGCTGCGCAACCGGCTCCGCGAGGCCACCGGCCTGAAGCTGGCCGCGACCGTGGTGTTCGACTACCCGGCCCCGCTCGCGCTGGCCCGCTTCCTGCACGGCGAACTCGGCACCACCGACGACGCGCTCTCGATCGTCAACGCGAAGATCGAGGACATCGAGTCACTGATCGCCGGACTGCTGTCCGACGAGTCCAAGAAATCCAGCATCGTGCTCCGCCTTCAGGGGTTGGTGGCGAAGTTCAACGGAGTCGAGCAGGCGGAAGAGTCCACGGTGGCCGAGCAGTTGGAGTCCGCCTCGGCCGATGAGGTCCTGGACTTCATCAACGACGAGCTCGGAATCTCCTGAACCCCCCACGCCTTCACGGTCTGCCCAACCCCCCGGTGAGGAATTGAAGATGGCCACGGACGAGAAGATCCTCAAGTACCTCAAGCGTGTCACGGCCGAACTGCACGACCTGCGCAAGCAGGTCCAGCGGAACGCGGACGAGCCGGTCGCGATCGTGGGGATGGCCTGCCGGCTGCCCGGCGGCGTCACCGGCCCCGACAGCCTGTGGCAGCTGGTCAGCGAGGGCCGGGACGGCGTGTCGGCGTTCCCGGACGACCGCGGCTGGGACCTGGACACGCTCCTGGACGACGACCCGGACAAGGCCGGTACCTCCTACGTCGGGCAGGGCGGATTCCTGCGCGACGCCGGGAAGTTCGACGCCGAGTTCTTCGGGATCTCGCCGCGTGAGGCGCTGGCCATGGACCCGCAGCAGCGGCTGCTGCTGGAGACCTCGTGGGAGGCCCTGGAGCGGGCCGGGGTCGACCCGGCCTCGCTCAAGGGCGCCGACGTGGGGGTGTTCAACGGGATCATGGGCGTCGACTACTTCTTCGGCGGGAGCGTGCCGCCGGAGTTGGAGGGCTTCGCCGGCACGGGTGCGGCGGGCAGCGTGGCGTCCGGCCGGATCTCGTACGTGTTCGGCTTCGAGGGTCCGGCGGTCACCGTCGACACGGCGTGCTCGTCCTCGCTGGTGGCGATCCACCTGGCCGCCCAGGCGCTGCGGCGCGGCGAGTGCTCGATGGCGCTCGCGGGCGGCGCGACGGTGATGGCCACCCCGCACACCTTCGTGGAGTTCTCGCGGCAGCGGGGTCTGGCCTCGGACGGCCGGTGCAAGTCCTACGCGGACGCGGCGGACGGCACCGGCTGGGCCGAGGGCGCGGGTGTGGTGGTCCTGGAGCGGCTCTCCGAGGCGCGTCGCAAGGGACACCGCGTCCTGGCCGTGCTGCGCGGCAGCGCGGTGAACCAGGACGGCGCGTCGAACGGGCTGACCGCGCCCAACGGGCTCTCCCAGCAGGTGGTCATCCGCAAGGCGCTGGCGGCGGCCGGACTGACCCCGGCCGACGTGGACGTGGTGGAGGGGCACGGAACCGGGACGGTACTGGGCGACCCGATCGAGGCGCAGGCGCTGCTGGCCACCTACGGCCAGGAGCGCGAGCCCGGGCAGCCGTTGTGGCTCGGCTCGCTGAAGTCGAACATCGGCCACGCCCAGGCCGCGGCCGGTGTGTCCGGTGTGATCAAGATGGTGCAGGCGCTGCGCCACGGCGTGATGCCCGCGACCCTGAACGTGGACGCGCCGTCCTCGCAGGTCGACTGGACGGCGGGCGCCGTCGAGCTGCTCGACCGCAGCCGGCCGTGGCCGGAGGTGGAGCGGCCGCGCCGGGCCGGGGTGTCCTCCTTCGGTGTCAGCGGGACGAACGCGCACCTGATCCTGGAGCAGGCCCCCGAGGAGGAGCTGGAGCCGGTCGCGGGGGAAGCCGCGCCGGGTGCCGGCCCGGTGCCGCTGGTGATCTCGGCGAAGAGCACCGGGTCGCTGGCTGGCCAGGCCGGGCGGCTGGCCGCCTTCCTGGAGACCTCCGAGGTCGCGGAACCGGACGTCGCCGCCGCGTTGGTGTCGCAGCGGGCGCTGCTGTCCGAGCGTGCGGTGGTGGTGGCGGGTTCGTCGCAGGAGGCGCTGGCGGGTCTGGGTGCGTTGGCGCGCGGGGAGTCGGATGCCGCGCTGGTGACGGGTGGCGGTTCGGCTCGCACGGTGTTGGTGTTCCCGGGTCAGGGTTCCCAGCGGGTGGGGATGGGACGGGAGTTGGCCGAGCGCTACCCGGTGTTCGCGGAGGCCTTCGACGCGGCGTGTGCGGCGTTGGACGCGTACTTGGCGGGCCGGGTGGAGCACGCGGTCAAGGACGTGGTGGACGGTAGGGCGGGTTCGCTCGATCAGACGGTGTTCACCCAGGCGGGTTTGTTCGCGGTGGAGACGGCGTTGTTCCGGCTGGTGGAGTCGTGGGGCATCAGGCCGGATGTGGTGTTGGGTCATTCGATCGGTGAGATCACGGCCGCGCATGTGGCGGGTGTGTTGTCGCTGGAGGACGCGGCGGCGGTGGTGGCGGCGCGGGGTCGGTTGATGCAGGCGTTGCCGTCGGGCGGTGCGATGGTGGCGGTCGCGGCGACGGAGGCCGAGGTCGCCGAGTTCCTGGGTGGCGGGGTGGACTTGGCGGCGGTGAACGGTCCGTCGTCGGTGGTGCTCTCCGGTGAGGAGGCGGCCGTGCTGAAGGCGGCCGAGAGTCTGAAGGCGCAGGGCCGCAAGGTCAAGCGGCTGACGGTCTCGCACGCCTTCCACTCGGCGTTGATGGAGCCGATGCTGGCGGAGTTCGCCACGGTGCTGGCCGGGGTGAGCTGGGGTGAGGCGCGGTTCCCGATCGTGTCCAACGTGACCGGTCAGGTGGCCGGGGTGGCTGATTTGGCCGACCCGGCCTACTGGGTGGACCACGTCAGGAAGCCGGTCCGGTTCGCCGAGGGCATCGCCACGGCGGCCGGGCTCGGTGACGCGGTCTTCGTCGAGCTGGGCCCGGGCGCCGCGCTGAGCGGCGTGGTGGACGAGACGGTCGACGGCCGTGCCGTGTCGGTGGCCGCGCTGCGCGACGGCCGCCCCGAGGCGCACACCCTGCTCGCCTCGGTGGCCGAACTCTTCGTCCGGGGCGCCGAGGTGGACTGGGTCAAGACCCTGCCCGCCGGGGCCGGTGCCGCTCGGGTGGAGCTGCCCACCTACGCCTTCGACCACGAGCACTACTGGCTCCAGATGATGGCCTCGGTGACGGACGCGGCGGCGCTCGGCCTGACCGGCGCCGGTCACCCGCTGCTGGGCGCGGTCGTCCCACTCCCTCAGTCCGACGGGCTGGTGTTCACCTCCCGGCTCTCCCTGCGGACGCACGCCTGGCTGGCCGACCACGCCGTCGGGGGAGTGGTCCTGGTCCCCGGCACCGGCCTGGTGGAGCTGGCCGTGCGGGCCGGTGACGAGGTCGGCTGCGGCACGCTGGCCGAACTGGTCGTCGAGGCCCCGCTGGTGGTGCCCGAGCACGGCGGCGTCCGCGTCCAGGTCGCCGTCGGCGGCCCCGACGAGAACGGCACGCGCACGGTGGAGGTGTACTCCGCCCGCGAGGACGCCGCTGACGCGTGGACCCGCCACGCCGCCGGCCGGCTGGCCCCGACCACGGTCGGCGACGCCGCCCCGGCCTTTGACGCCGCCCCGGCCTTCGACTTCACGGCCTGGCCCCCGGCGGGGGCGCAGCCGGCCGACATCGACGACCTCTACCCCGACCTGGTCGCGCAGGGCTACGCCTACGGCCCGGCCTTCCAGGGGGTGCGCGCGCTGTGGCGCCGTGGTGAGGAGCTCTTCGCCGAGATCGCCCTGCCCGAGGACCACCAGGACCAGGCCGACCGCTTCGGCATCCACCCGGCGCTGCTCGACGCCGCCCTGCACCCGGGCCTGCGGGACACCGTGGCGGCCGACGGCGACCGGCTGTGGCAGCCGCTGCGGTGGAGCGGGCTGGTGCTGCACGCCACGGGCGCGGCGGCACTGCGGGTCAGACTCGCCCGACTCGGCGCCGGAACAGTCTCGTTCGAGGCCGCCGACGAGACCGGCGCCGCCGTTCTGGCGGCCGAGGCGGTGACGTTCCGTCCGCTCGCGGTGGAGCAGGTGGCCGGCTCTGCGGGCGGTGACGCGCTGTTCCGGGTGGAGTGGACCGAGCTGCCCGGGGCGGCCGCCCCGGCCGCCGTGCGGTGGACCGCGCTGTCCGGCGCGGCGGAGGTGGGCGAGCCGGCCGACGGTGGGCCGGTGCCGTCCGTGGTAGTCCTGGACGCGGTCGGGGACGCCGCGGACGAGGACGCGGCGCTCGGTCTGACCGGCCGGGTACTGGCGACCGTGCAGGCCTGGTTGGCCGCGCCGCACTTCGAAGGTTCGCGTCTCGTGGTGCGCACCCGGGGCGCGGTGGCCGCGGGTGGTGACGCCGCGGTGACGGACCCGGCGGGTGCGGCGGTCTGGGGTCTGATCCGGGTCGCCCAGGCGGAGAACCCGGACCGGATCGTGCTGCTGGACAGCGACAGCGGCAGCGACACCGACGCCGCCGGCGACGCCGTGCTCGCCGCGGCGCTGGCCACGGGCGAGCCGCAGGTCGCCGTGCGCGGGACGACCCTGTCCGCGCCGCGCCTGGTCCGCGCCGTCGACGCCGCCGAGCCCGACGGGGCCCCGGCGTTCGACCCGGAGGGCACGGTGCTGCTGACGGGTGGGACGGGTTCGCTGGGTGGGCTGCTGGCTCGGCACCTGGTGACGGGGCACGGGGTCCGGCGGTTGGTGTTGGTGAGTCGTCGTGGTCCTGATGCCGTGGGTGCTTCGGAGTTGGCGGCGGAGTTGGCCGGGTTCGGGGCGTCGGTGTCGGTGGTGGCGTGTGATGTGACCGATCGTGCGGCGGTGGCGGCGTTGTTGGCGTCGGTGCCGGTGGAGCATCCGTTGACGGGTGTGGTGCACACGGCGGGTGTGTTGGACGATGGTGTGTTCGGGGCGCTGACGGCGGAGCGGTTGGCGTACGTGTTCGGTCCGAAGGTGACCGCGGTGCGGCATCTGGACGAGTTGACGCGTGAGTTGGCGCCGGGTTTGCGGTCGTTCGTGGTGTTCTCGTCGGCGGCGGGGGTGTTCGGTTCGGCGGGGCAGGGCAACTACGCGGCGGCCAACGCCCAGCTGGACGCGGTGGCCCACCGGCGCCGCGCCGACGGTCTGCCGGCCGTGTCGCTGGCCTGGGGCCTCTGGGAGCAGGCCGGCGGCATGGCCGCGCACCTCACCGAGGCGGACCAGAACCGGGTGAACCGGGGAGGCTTCCTGGCGATCGCGCCGGCGGAGGGCCTGGAGCTCTTCGACGCGGCCCTGCGCACCGGCCGGGCCGTGACCGTGCCGATCAAGCTGGACCTCCGGGCCGTCCGGGCCGAGGCCGCGACGGGGCGCGGGGTCCTGCCGCTGCTGCGCAGTCTGGTGCCGGTCGGCCGCCGGGCCGTCCGGACCGCCTCCGGGCTGGCCGACCGGCTCGCCGGGCTGGCCGCGGCGGAGCAGGAGACCCTGCTGCTGGAGCTGGTGCGCACGCACGTCGCGACCGTGCTCGGGCACGCCGGCGCGGCCAACGTCAAGGCGGAGAAGGCGTTCAAGGACGCCGGCTTCGACTCGCTCACCTCCGTCCAGCTGCGCAACCGGCTCCGTGAGGCGACCGGCCTCAACCTGCCCACCACCGTCGTCTACGACTACCCCACGCCGGTGGCGCTCGCCCGCTTCCTGCGCGAGGAACTCGGCGACACCGCCGCTGCCGCCGCCGTTCCCGCGGTGGCCGCGGCCGACCTGGACGAGCCGATCGCGATCGTCGGGATGGCCTGCCGGCTGCCCGGCGGCGTGGTCACTCCGGAGGACCTGTGGCGGCTGGTGTCCGAGGGCCGCGACGCGGTGTCCGGCTTCCCGGTGGACCGCGGGTGGGACGTGGGCGGTCTCTACGACGAGGACCAGGAGAACATCGGCACCTCCTACGTCGACCAGGGCGGCTTCCTGCACGACGCGGGGCTGTTCGACGCGGGGTTCTTCGGGATCTCGCCGCGTGAGGCGCTGGCGATGGACCCGCAGCAGCGGCTGCTGCTGGAGATGTCCTGGGAGGCGCTGGAGCGGGCCGGGGTCGACCCGGCCTCGCTGAAGGGCCGGGACGTCGGGGTGTTCTCCGGCGTGATGACCCAGGGCTACGGGATCGGTGGCGTGATCCCGCCCGAGCTGAGCGGGTTCACCGCCACCGGTTCGGCGATGAGCGTGGCCTCGGGCCGGGTGTCGTACGTGTTCGGGTTCGAGGGCCCGGCGGTGACGGTGGACACGGCGTGTTCCTCCTCGCTGGTGGCGATGCACCTGGCCGCGCAGGCCCTGCGCTCGGGCGAGTGCTCGCTGGCCCTGGCCGGCGGTGCGACGATCATGGCGACGCCGCACACCTTCGTGGAGTTCTCGCGGCAGAAGGCGCTGGCCCCCGACGGCCGCTGCAAGGCGTTCTCCTCGACCGCCGACGGCACCGGGTGGGGCGAGGGCGCGGGTGTGGTGGTGCTGGAGCGGCTCTCCGAGGCGCGCCGCAACGGACACCGGATCCTGGCCGTGCTGCGCGGCAGCGCGGTGAACCAGGACGGCGCCTCCAACGGTCTGACCGCGCCGAACGGTCCCTCGCAGCAGCGGGTGATCCGCAAGGCCCTGGCCAACGCCGGCCTGTCCACCACCGATGTCGACGTGGTCGAGGCCCACGGGACGGGCACGTCACTGGGCGACCCGATCGAGGCGCAGGCGCTGCTCGCCACCTACGGCCGCGGTCGCGCCGCCGACCTCCCGCTCTGGCTCGGATCGGTCAAGTCCAACGTCGGCCACACCCAGGCGGCGGCGGGTGTCGCGGGTGTGATCAAGATGGTGGAGGCGCTGCGGCACGGGGTGCTGCCGCCCACCCTGCACGTCGAGGAACCGACCCCGCAGGTGGACTGGTCGGTCGGCGCGGTGGAGCTGCTGACCGAGGCACGGGCGTGGCCGGAGACCGGCCGCCCCCGCCGGGTGGGTGTCTCCTCGTTCGGGCTGAGCGGGACGAACGCGCACCTGATCCTGGAGCAGGCCCCCGAGGAGGCCCCGGTCGCGGTCGAGGCCGGGCCCGACGCGGTGGTGCCGCTGGTCGTGTCGGCGGCGTCGACCGCCTCGCTGGCCGGGCAGGCCGAGCGGCTGGCGGCCTTCCTGGAGGCCTCCGAGTCGCTGTCGCCGGCCGCCGTGGCCGGCGTCCTCGCGACGCGGCGTGCGGTGCTCTCCGAGCGTGCGGTGCTGGTGGCGGGTTCGCGGTCCGAGGCGCTGGCGGGGCTGGGCGCGTTGACCCGGGGCGAGTCCGCGCCGGGGCTGGTGGCGGGCAGCCTGTCCGGTACGGGCCGGACGGTGCTGGTGTTCCCGGGGCAGGGTTCGCAGTGGGCCGGGATGGGTCGTGAGCTGCTGGAGTCCTCGCCGGTGTTCGCCGAGCGGGTGGCGGCGTGTGCGGCGGCGCTGGAGCGCTGGGTGGACTGGTCGCTGGTCGAGGTGCTGCGGGGTGAGGCGCCGGCCGAGCTGCTGGAGCGCGTGGATGTGCTGCAGCCGGCGAGTTTCGCGGTGATGGTCGGCCTGGCCGCCGTTTGGGCGTCCGTCGGTGTGGTCCCGGACGCGGTGGTCGGGCACTCGCAGGGTGAGATCGCGGCGGCCTGTGTGTCGGGCGCGCTCTCGCTGGAGGACGCGGCGCGGATCGTGGCGGTGCGCAGCCAGGTGATCGCCGGCAGCCTCGCGGGGCGTGGTGGGATGGCGTCGGTGGCGCTGTCCGAGGCCGAGGCGCTGACCAGGCTGGAGCCGTGGGCGGACCGGGTGGAGGTGGCGGCCGTCAACGGCCCGTCCTCCGTGGTGGTGGCCGGTGACGCCGAGGCGCTGGACGAGGCCCTGGCGGTGCTGAAGGCCGACGGGGTCCGGGTGCGCCGGGTGGCGGTGGACTACGCCTCCCACACCCGCCACGTCGAGGCCATCGAGGAAACCCTCACCCAGGCGTTCGCGGACATCCGTGCCCAGGCCCCGCTGGTGCCGTTCTTCTCCACCGTCACCGGCGCCTGGGTCGACGAGGCGGGCGTGCTGGACGGCGGCTACTGGTACCGCAACCTGCGCGGTCAGGTCCGCTTCGGGCCGGCCGTCGCCGACCTGCTCGGCCAGGGCCACACGGTGTTCGTGGAGGCCTCCGCCCACCCGGTGCTGGTCCAGCCGGTCAACGAGATCGTGGACGAGGCCGGGGCCGAGGCCCTGGTGACCGGCACACTGCGCCGGGACGAGGGCGGCCCGCGCCGCCTGCTGACCTCGATGGCCGAACTGTTCGTCCGGGGCGTCCCGGTGGACTGGACGGGTGTGCTGCCCACCGGCGCCGAATCCGCGCAGGCGGACCTGCCGACCTACGCCTTCGACCAGCAGCACTACTGGCTGCGGACCGCCCCGGCCACGGACGCGGCCGCGCTCGGTCAGGCCGGTGTCGACCACCCGCTGATCGGCGCCGTGGTGGCGGTGCCCGAGACGGGCGGCGTGCTCTGCACCTTCCGGCTCTCCCTGCACACCCACCCCTGGCTCGCCGATCACGCCGTCGGCGGCGCCGTGCTGGTGCCCGGCACCGGGCTGGTGGAGCTCGCGGTGCGGGCCGGTGACGAGGTCGGCTGCGGCACGCTGGACGAGCTGGTGATCGAGGCCCCGCTGGTGCTGCCCGAGCAGGGCGGCGTCCGGGTCCAGGTCACCGTCGGCGGCCCCGACGAGACCGGCGCCCGCAGCGTCGGCATCTACTCCGTCCGTGAGGACAGCGCCGGGGACGGCGCCGGGGACACCGGGGGCGACAACTGGACCCGCCACGCCACCGGCACGCTGACGGCGACCTCGGACGCCGGCGCTCCGGCGTTCGACTTCACCGCCTGGCCGCCCGCCGACGCGCAGCCGGTGGGCGTCACCGGCGGCTACGACCTGCTCGCGCAGGCGGGGTACGGCTACGGGCCGACCTTCCAGGGCGTGCGGGCGGTGTGGCGGCGCGGCGAGGAGCTTTTCGCCGAGGTCGTCCTGCCCGAGGAGCAGCGCGACGGCGCCGCCCGGTTCGGCATCCACCCCGCGCTGCTCGACGCCGCCCTGCACCCCGTGATGCTGGATGTGGCGCTCGGGGACCCGACGGGCGAGAACCGGTCGGGCGGCGATTCCGAGGTGCACCTGCCGTTCGGCTGGAACGGGCTGCGGCTGCACGCGGCCGGCGCCTCGGCCCTGCGGGTCCGTCTGGTGCGCGCCGATCCGCAGACCCTCTCGCTGGAGGCCGCCGACGAGACCGGCGGGCCCGTCCTGACGCTCCGTTCCCTGGTCTCGCGCGCCGTGTCCGCCGACCAGTTGGGCGGGGCGGGCGCCGAGGAGAGCCGGGACGCGCTGTTCCGGGTCGACTGGACGGAGCTGCCCACGAGTGCCGCTCCGGGCCTGGAACTGCCGCCGGCCTGGGTGCCGGTGGCCTCCCCGGACCACGTGGCCATGCTGACCAACGGCTCGGGTGTGCCGCCCGTCGTCGTCCTGGACGCGGTCGGGGACCTCACGGACGAGAACGCGGCGCTCGACCTGACCGGCCGGGTGCTGGAGATCGTCCAGGCCTGGCTGGCCACCCGGGGGCTGGAGGCGGCGCAGCTGGTCGTCGTCACCCGGGGCGCGGTGGCCGCCGGTGGTGACGCCGCGGTGACGGACCCGGCGGGTGCGGCGGTCTGGGGTCTGATCCGGGTCGCCCAGGCGGAGAACCCGGACCGGATCGTGCTGCTCGACACCGACGCCGCCCCGGGGACCGACGTCGAACCGGTGCTCGCCGCCGTGCTCTCCACCGGTGAGCCGCAGGTCGCCGTGCGCGGGACCACGCTGTTCGCGCCCCGGATCGCCCGGGCCGTCGTGCCGGGAGACCGGACCGCGGCCGACGGGGCCCCGGCGTTCGACCCGGAGGGCACCGTGCTGCTGACCGGCGGCACCGGCACCCTCGGTGGGCTGCTGGCTCGGCACCTGGTGACGGGGCACGGGGTCCGGCGGTTGGTGTTGGTGAGTCGTCGTGGTCCTGATGCCGTGGGTGCTTCGGAGTTGGCGGCGGAGTTGGCCGGGTTCGGGGCGTCGGTGTCGGTGGTGGCGTGTGATGTGACCGATCGTGCGGCGGTGGCGGCGTTGTTGACGTCGGTGCCGGTGGAGCATCCGTTGACGGGTGTGGTGCACACGGCGGGTGTGTTGGACGACGGTGTGTTCGGGGCGCTGACGGCGGAGCGGTTGGCGTACGTGTTCGGTCCGAAGGTGACCGCGGTGCGGCATCTGGACGAGTTGACGCGTGAGTTGGCGCCGGGTTTGCGGTCGTTCGTGGTGTTCTCGTCGGCGGCGGGGGTGTTCGGTTCGGCGGGGCAGGGCAACTACGCGGCGGCCAACGCCCAGCTGGACGCGGTGGCCCACCGGCGCCGCGCCGACGGTCTGCCGGCCGTGTCGCTGGCCTGGGGCCTCTGGGAGCAGGCCACCGCGATGACCGCCCACCTCGACACGGCGGAGGAGTCCCGGACCGGTCGCAGCCGGAGCCGCTCGTTGGGCTCGCGGGAGGGCCTGGACCTCTTCGACGCGGCGCTGCGCACCGATGCCGCGCTGCTCGTCCCGATCAAGCTCGACCTGCGGTCCATGCGCGCCGACGCGGCGGCGGGCCGTGAGGTGCAGCCCCTGCTGCGCGGCCTGATCCGGGTGAGCCGGCAGACCGCGCGGTCGGCCGCGAGCGACACGACGGGCGGGCTGGCCGGCCGGTTGACCGGGCTGTCGGCGGCCGAGCAGGAGGCGCTGCTGCTGGACCTGGTCCGCACCCACGCGGCGACCGTGCTCGGGCACGCGGGACCGGAGGGCGTCAAGACCGACACCGCGTTCCGCGACTCCGGCTTCGACTCGCTGACCTCGGTCGAGCTGCGCAACCGGCTGCGCGAGGCCACCGGCCTCAAGCTGCCCGCGACGGTCGTGTTCGACCACCCCACCCCGCTCGCGCTCGCCCGTCATCTGCACGGTGAGTTCGGAGAGACGACGGGGACGGGTGTTCCGGCGGCGCCCGCGCTGCCGACGGTGGCCGCCGACCCCGGCGAGCCGATCGCGATCGTCGGGATGGCCTGCCGGCTGCCCGGCGGCGTGGCGAGTCCGGCGGACCTGTGGCGGCTGGTCAGCGAGGGCCGGGACGCGATGTCCGGGTTCCCGTCCGACCGCGGCTGGGACCTGGACGGTCTGTTCGACGCCGACCCGGACAAGGCCGGTACCTCCTACGTCGACCAGGGCGGGTTCCTCCACGAGGCGGCTCTGTTCGACGGGGGCTTCTTCGGGATCTCGCCGCGTGAGGCGCTGGCGATGGACCCGCAGCAGCGGCTGCTGCTGGAGACCTCGTGGGAGGCGCTGGAGCGTGCGGGCATCGACCCGGCCACGCTGAAGGGCACCGACGTCGGGGTGTTCTCCGGTCTGATGGGCGCCGGCTACGGCTCGGGCAGCGACGTCCCCGCCGAGCTGGAGGGCTTCGTCACGACCGGCGCCGGCAGCAGTGTGGCCTCCGGCCGCGTCTCCTATGTGTTCGGCTTCGAGGGTCCGGCGGTGACGGTCGACACGGCGTGCTCGTCCTCGCTGGTGGCGATGCACCTGGCCGCGCAGGCGCTGCGGTCCGGTGAGTGCTCGCTGGCCCTGGCCAGCGGTGCGGCCGTCATGACCGGTCCCGGCGCGTTCGTCCAGTTCTCGCGGCAGCGGGGTCTGGCCTCGGACGGCCGGTGCAAGTCCTACGCGGACGCGGCGGACGGCACGGGCTGGGCCGAGGGCGCGGGCGTGGTGGTGCTGGAGCGGCTGTCCGAGGCGCGCCGCAACGGGCATCACGTCCTGGCGGTGGTGCGCGGCAGCGCGGTGAACCAGGACGGCGCGTCCAACGGTCTGACCGCGCCCAACGGCCCGTCGCAGCAGCGGGTCATCCGCAAGGCGCTGGCGGCGGCCGGGCTGGCCCCGTCCGACATCGACGCGGTCGAGGGCCACGGCACCGGCACGGTACTGGGTGACCCGATCGAGGCACAGGCGCTGCTGGCCACCTACGGGCGCGACCGCGACCCGGAGCGGCCGCTCTGGCTGGGCTCGCTGAAGTCCAACATCGGCCACACGCAGGCGGCTTCGGGCGTGGCCGGGGTGATCAAGATGGTGGAGGCGCTGCGGCACGGGGTGCTGCCGCCGACGCTGCACGTGGACGCGCCGTCCTCCCAGGTGGACTGGACGGCGGGCGCCGTCGAGCTGCTGACCGAGGCGCGGGCGTGGCCGGAGACCGGCCGCCCCCGCCGGGTGGGTGTCTCCTCGTTCGGGCTGAGCGGGACGAACGCGCACCTGATCCTGGAGCAGGTGCCGGAGGACGCCGAGGTGGAGCAGGCGGTCGTGACCGCCCCCGATGCCCTGGCGCCGCTGGTGCTGTCGGCGAAGAGCGCCGGGTCGCTGGCGGGCCAGGCCGGGCGGCTGGCCGCCTTCCTGGAGACCTCCGAGGTCGCGGAACCGGACGTCGCCGCCGCTTTGGTGTCGCAGCGGGCGCTGCTGTCCGAGCGTGCGGTGGTGGTGGCGGGTTCGTCGCAGGAGGCGCTGGCGGGTCTGGGTGCGTTGGCGCGCGGGGAGTCGGATGCCGCGCTGGTGACGGGTGGCGGTTCGGCTCGCACGGTGTTGGTGTTCCCGGGTCAGGGTTCCCAGCGGGTGGGGATGGGACGGGAGTTGGCCGAGCGCTACCCGGTGTTCGCGGAGGCGTTCGACGCGGCGTGTGCGGCGTTGGACGCGTACTTGGCGGGCCGGGTGGAGCACGCGGTCAAGGACGTGGTGGACGGGACGGCGGGTTCGCTCGATCAGACGGTGTTCACCCAGGCGGGTCTGTTCGCGGTGGAGACGGCGTTGTTCCGGCTGGTGGAGTCCTGGGGTGTTCGGCCGGATGCGGTGTTGGGTCATTCGATCGGTGAGATCACGGCCGCGCATGTGGCGGGTGTGTTGTCGCTGGAGGACGCGGCGGCGGTGGTGGCGGCGCGGGGTCGGTTGATGCAGGCGTTGCCGTCGGGTGGCGCGATGGTGGCGGTGGCGGCGACGGAGGCCGAGGTCGCCGAGTTCCTGGGTGGCGGGGTGGATCTGGCGGCGGTGAACGGTCCGTCGTCGGTGGTGCTCTCCGGTGAGGAGGCGGCCGTGCTGAAGGCGGCGGAGAGTCTGAAGGCGCAGGGCCGCAAGGTCAAGCGGCTGACGGTCTCGCACGCCTTCCACTCGGCGTTGATGGAGCCGATGCTGGCGGAGTTCGCCACGGTGCTCGCCGAGGTCACCTGGCGCGAGCCGAGGCTGCCGGTGATCTCCAACCTCACCGGCCGTCCGGCCGAACCGGGTCGACTCACCGATCCTGCCTACTGGGTGGATCATGTGCGGCAGCCGGTCCGGTTCGCGGACGGGATCGCCGCGGCGGCCGGGCTCGGTGACGCGGTCTTCGTCGAGCTGGGCCCGGGTGCCGCGTTGAGCGGTGTCGTGGCGGAGTCCGCCGGCGAGGGCGCGGTCGCGGTGGCCTCGCTGCGCGACGGCCGCCCCGAGGCGCACACCCTGCTCGCCTCGGTGGCCGAACTCTTCGTCCGGGGCGCCGAGGTGGACTGGGCCAAGACCCTGCCCGCCGGGGCCGGTGCCGCTCGGGTGGAGCTGCCCACCTACGCCTTCGACCACGAGCACTACTGGCTCCGGAGTGCCCCGGCCACCGACGCGGCCTCGCTCGGCCAGGGCAGGGCCGATCACCCGCTGCTGGGCGCGGTCGTCCCACTCCCGCAGTCCGACGGGCTGGTGTTCACCTCCCGGCTCTCGCTGCGCACCCACGCCTGGCTGGCCGACCACACCGTCGGCGGCGTCGTCCTGGTCCCCGGCTCCGCGCTGGTGGAGCTGGCCGTGCGGGCCGGTGACGAGGTCGGCTGCGGCACCCTGGCCGAACTGGTCGTCGAGGCCCCGCTGGTGGTGCCCGAGCACGGTGGTGTCCGCGTCCAGGTCGCCGTCGGCGGCCCCGACGAGAACGGCACGCGTGCGGTGGAGGTGTACTCCGCGCGCGAGGAGGCCGCCGAGACCTGGACCCGTCATGTCGTCGGCACCCTGGCGGTGGCGCCGACGGCGGATGCCGCCCCGCAGTTCGACACCGCGGTCTGGCCCCCGGCCGGTGCGGAACCGGTCGACCTGGACGGCCTCTACACCGAGCTGATCGGGCAGGGCCACGAGTACGGACCCTTGTTCCGGGCCGTCCGGGCGGCCTGGCGGCGCGGCGAGGAGCTGTTCGCCGAGGTCGCCCTGCCCGGGGAGCAGCGGGACGGCGCCGCCCGGTTCGGCCTGCACCCCGCGCTGCTCGACGCCGCCCTGCACCCCGCCCTGCGGGACGCGGGTGCGGCTGACCGCGACCGGACGTGGCAGCCCTCGCAGTGGCACGGGCTGGCCCTGCACGCCGTCGGCGCCTCGGCGCTGCGGGTGCGGGTCACCGGGCAGGGGCCCGACACGCTGGCGCTGGCGGCGGTCGACGAGACCGGTGGCCCGGTCCTGACGGCGGCCGGCGTGACGCTGCGGCCGCTCACCGCCGAGCAGTTGGCGGTCGCGTCGGGCACGGCGGACGAGGAGACGCTGTACCGGGTGGACTGGACGGTGCTGCCACCGGCCCCGCTGCGGCCCGCCGGCCCGGCGCCCCGCCGGGCGACCGTGCGCACCGCGGCGGACCTGCCGGCCCTGACGGCCGGCGGGGACGTACCCCCGGTGGTCCTGCTGCCGGCCGTCGCGGACGGCGAGGACGCGGACGCCGTGCTCGCGCTGACCTCGCGGGTACTGGCGGTGGTGCAGTCATGGTTGGCCGACGAGTCCCTGGAGGACGCCCGGTTGGTGGTGCGGACCCGGGGCGCGGTGCCGGCCGGCGGCGACGTCGCGCTGACCGACCCGGCCGGCGCGGCCGTCTGGGGCCTGGTCCGGGCGGCCCAGTCGGAGAGCCCGGACCGGATCATCCTGCTCGACGGCGACGGCGACGGCGACGGCGACACCGAGGCGGTGCTCGCCGAGGTGCTCGCGCTCGGCGAGCCGCAGGTCGCGGTGCGCGGGACGGCGCTGCACGTGCCGCGCCTGGCCCGCGCCGCCGGCGCCGACGCACCGGGCGAGGAGCCGGCCTTCCGCCCGGACGGCACGGTCCTGATCACCGGTGGCACCGGCTCGCTGGGCGCGCTGGCGGCCCGCCACCTGGTCGCGCGGCACGGCGTCCGCCATCTCGTCCTGGCCGGGCGGCGTGGCCCGGACGCCGAGGGCGCCGCGGCGCTCGCCGCCGAACTCACCGCCGCCGGGGCGGCCGTGTCGGTGGTGGCGTGCGACGTCACCGACCGGGACGCGGTCGCCGCCCTGCTCGGCGCCGTCCCGGCGGAGCACCCGCTGACCGGCATCGTCCACGCCGCCCGGGTCTTCGACGCCGGAGTGATCGGCGAGGCCGACCCGGACCGGATGGCGCGGGTCTTCGCGCCGAAGGTGACCGCCGTCCGGCACCTGGACGAGCTCAGCCGCGAACTGGCGCCGGAGCTCGACGCGTTCGTGCTGATGTCCTCCGCCTCCTCGGTCTTCCTGGGCGCCGGCACCGGTGGCTACGCCGCGGCCAACGCCCACCAGGACGCGGTGGCGCACCGACGCCGGGCGGCGGGTCTGCCCGGCACGTCGCTGGCCTGGGGCGGGTGGGCGCGGACCGCCGGTCAGGACGGCTCCGTCGACGGGTCGGGCCAGGACCGGTCCGGCCGGCGCGGGGGTGTCCGGCCCCTGACGGCCGAGGCCGGAATGGCCCTGTTCGACGCGGCGCTGAGCACCGGCGAGGCCCTGCTCGTGCCGGTCGACCTGGATCTGCGGGCGCTGCGGGCCGACGCCGCGCTCGGCGGCGGTGTCCCGCCGATGCTGCGCGGCCTGGTCCGCACCGGCCGGCAGGCCGTCCGGGCGGCCACCGGCGACGGTGGCGGCGGGCTGGTCCGCCGGCTGGCCGGGCTCGCGCCGGCCGAGCAGGAGGCGCTGCTGCTGGACCTGGTGCGCGGCCGGGTGGCGACGGTCCTCGGCCACGCCGGGGCGGAGCAGGTCAAGCCGGAGACGGCGTTCAAGGACGCCGGATTCGACTCGCTCACCTCCGTCGAACTGCGCAACCGGCTCCGGGAGGTGACGGGGCTGAGCCTGCCGGCCACGGTGGTCTTCGACTACCCGACGCCGCTGTCCCTGGCGCACTACCTGTACGACCGGCTGGACCCGGCCGCCGAGGCCGCGGCCACCTCGCACCCGCTGTTGGTCGAGCTGAGCCGGCTGGAGGCGATGCTGGCCGAGACCCCGGCCGGCGACGCGGCCCGCGCCCAGGTGGCCACCCGGCTCCAGGGCCTGCTGGCCACCTGGTCGACGGCGAACGGCGGCGGGCCCGCCGAGGAACAGATCGACTACGACACCGCCTCCGACGACGAGCTCTTCGACCTCATCGACACCGAGTTCGGCAGCTGACCGCCACCGGTACCCCCGCACACCACCCGACGCCACAGCCCTCTAGGAGCCGAACTTCGATGGCGGATGAAAGCAAGCTTCGCGACTATCTCAAGCGTGTCCTCGCGGAGGCACGCCGGTCCCAGCAACGCGTGCTGGAGCTGGAGGCCGAGAAGTCCGAGCCGATCGCGATCGTGGGCATGGCCTGCCGGCTGCCGGGTGCGGTGCAGGGTCCGGACGACCTCTGGCGGCTGGTCACCGAGCGCGGGGACGGCGTGTCGGGCTTCCCGACCGACCGCGGCTGGGACCTCGACGGGCTGTTCGACGAGGACCCGGAGAAGAGCGGCACCTCCTACGTGAGCCGTGGTGGCTTCCTGCACGAGGCCGGGCTGTTCGACGCCGGGTTCTTCGGGATCTCGCCGCGCGAGGCGGTGGCGATGGACCCGCAGCAGCGCCTGCTGCTGGAGACCTCGTGGGAGGCGCTGGAGCGGGCCGGCGTCGACGCGGCGGGGCTCAAGGGCTCGGACGTCGGCGTCTTCGTCGGAGTGATCAACGAGGGCTACGCGACCGGCGGTCCGGTCCCCCCGGAGCTGGAGGGCTTCACGGGGACGGGGACCACCGGCAGTGTGGCGTCGGGCCGGATCTCGTACGTGTTCGGGTTCGAGGGCCCGGCGGTGACGGTGGACACGGCGTGCTCGTCCTCGCTGGTGGCGATGCACCTGGCCGCCCAGTCACTGCGACGCGGTGAGTGCTCGATGGCGCTCGCCGGCGGCGCGACCGTGATGGCCGGGCCGGGCATGTTCATGGAGTTCTCGCGCCAGCGGGCGCTGGCCGCCGACGGCCGGTGCAAGTCCTACGCGGACGCGGCGGACGGCACCGGCTGGGCCGAGGGCGCGGGCATGGTCGTGCTGGAGCGGCTCTCCGAGGCGCGGGCCAACGGGCACCACGTCCTGGCGGTGCTGCGCGGCAGCGCCGTGAACCAGGACGGCGCGTCCAACGGTCTGACCGCGCCGAACGGTCCCTCGCAGCAGCGGGTGATCCGCAAGGCCCTGGCGGCGGCCGGGCTCACCCCGGCCGACGTGGACGTGGTGGAGGGGCACGGCACCGGCACGGTACTGGGCGACCCGATCGAGGCGCAGGCGCTGCTGGCCACCTACGGCCAGGAGCGCGAGCCGGGGCGCCCGCTGTGGCTGGGTTCGCTGAAGTCGAACATCGGCCACACCCAGGCGGCGGCGGGTGTCGCGGGTGTGATCAAGATGGTGCAGGCGATGCGGCACGGCGTCCTGCCCGCGACCCTGCACGTGGACGCGCCCTCCTCCGAGGTGGACTGGTCCGCCGGTGCGGTGGAGCTGCTGACCGAGGCGCGGGCCTGGCCGGAGACCGGCCGCCCCCGCCGGGCGGGGGTGTCCTCCTTCGGCGTCAGCGGGACCAACGCGCATGTCGTGCTGGAGGAGCCCCCCGCGGAACCGGCCGCCGAAGCGGTCGCGGCGCCCGCCGGTGTGCTGCCGTTGGTCGTGTCGGCGGCCTCGGCCGCTTCGCTGGCCGGCCAGGCGGAGCGGCTGGCCGCGTTCGTCGGGAGCGGCGACGGGGTGCCGCCGGCGGACGTCGCCGCGGCCCTGGCCACCGGGCGCGCGGTGCTGGGTGAGCGTGCGGTGGTGGTGGCGGGTTCGTCGGAGGAGGTGCTGGCGGGGCTGGCCGCGCTGGCGCGGGGTGAGTCGGCTCCCGGTCTGGTGACGGGGACGGCGGGTGGGGCGGGCAAGCTCGTCCTGGTGTTCCCGGGGCAGGGTTCGCAGTGGGTCGGGATGGGTCGTGAGCTGCTGGAGTCCTCGCCGGTGTTCGCCGAGCGGGTGGCGGCGTGTGCGGCGGCGCTGGAGCGCTGGGTGGACTGGTCGCTGGTCGAGGTGCTGCGGGGGGAGGCGCCGGCCGAGCTGCTGGAGCGCGTCGATGTGCTGCAGCCGGCGAGTTTCGCGGTGATGGTCGGTCTGGCCGCCGTCTGGGCCTCGGTGGGTGTCGTTCCGGACGCCGTGCTGGGCCACTCGCAGGGCGAGATCGCGGCGGCCTGTGTGTCGGGCGCGCTGTCCTTGGAGGACGCGGCGCGGATCGTGGCGGTGCGCAGCCAGGTGATCGCCGGCAGCCTCGCGGGGCGTGGTGGGATGGCGTCGGTGGCGCTGTCCGAGGCCGAGGCGCTGACCAGGCTGGAGCCGTGGGCGGACCGGGTGGAGGTGGCGGCCGTCAACGGCCCCGCGTCGGTGGTGGTGGCCGGTGACGCCGAGGCGCTGGACGAGGCCCTGGCGGTGCTGAAGGCCGACGGGGTCCGGGTGCGCCGGGTGGCGGTGGACTACGCCTCCCACACCCGGCACGTGGAGGCGATCGAGGAAACCCTCACCCAGGCGTTCGCGGACATCCGCAGTCAGGCCCCGCGGATCCCCTTCTACTCCACCGTCACGAGTGAGTGGATCGGCGAGGACGGCCGGCTCGACGGCGACTACTGGTACCGCAACCTGCGTGGCCAGGTCCGCTTCGGCCCGGCGGCCGCCGCACTGCTCGGCGAGGGTCACACCGTCTTCGTCGAGTCCAGCGCCCACCCGGTGCTGGTGCAGCCGATCAACGAGATCGTGGACGAGGCCGAGGTGTCGGCCGTGGTCACCGGCTCGCTGCGCCGCGACGAGGGCGGCCCGCGACGGCTGCTCACCTCGATCGCCGAACTGTTCGTCCGGGGCGTCACCGTGGACTGGACGGGCGTGCTGCCCACCGGCACCGGTCGCGTCGAGCTCCCCACCTACGCCTTCGACCACCGGCACTACTGGCTCCAGCTCGGCCCGGCGGCCGACGCGGCCTCGCTCGGTCAGGCCTCCGCCGACCACCCGCTGATGGGTGCGGTGGTGGAGGTGCCCGAGACGGGCGGCCTGCTCGGCACCTCCCGGCTGTCGCTCCGGACCCACCCCTGGCTGGCCGACCACGTCGTCGGGGGAGCCGTCCTGCTCCCGAGCAGCGCCCTGGTGGAGCTGGCCGTGCGGGCCGGCGACGAACTCGGCTGCGGCACCCTCGACGAGCTGGTGGTCAAGGCCCCGCTGCTGCTCCCCGAACAGGGCGGCGTCCGGGTCCAGGTCACCGTCGGCGGCCCCGACGAGACCGGCGCCCGCCCCGTCGCCGTCTACGCGACCCGCGAGGACGCCGCCGGCGACACCGGTGGTGACACCTGGACCCGCCACGCCACCGGCACGCTCACCGCGACGACGAAGACCGGCAGCCCGCAGACCGACTTCACCGTCTGGCCGCCCGCCGGGGCGCGGCCCGTCGACCTCGACGCGCTCTACGCCGCTCTCGGCGGGCACGGCTACGAGCACGGCCCGGCCTTCCGGGCGGTGCGCGGGCTCTGGCAGCGCGGCGAGGAGACCTTCGCCGAGGTGGCGGTGGACGAGGACAGCCGCGAGGAGGCCGGCCGGTTCGGCCTGCACCCCGCCCTGCTCGACGCCGCCCTGCACCCGGCGCTGCGGGACGCCGCCGCGGCCGACGGTGCCGCGACCGGCGGCCGGGTCTGGCAGCCGCTCGGCTGGCAGGGCCTCGCCCTGCACGCCGTCGGCGCCTCCGTGCTGCGGCTGCGGATCGGTCGGCAGGGCGGCGAGGCCCTCACCCTGGAGGCGGTCGACCAGGCCGGCGGTCTGGTCCTGACGGCGGACTCGGTGGAGCTGCGCCCGCTGACCGCCGAGCAGTTGACGGCCGCGACGGCGACGACGGGTGACGACGCCCTGTTCCGGGTCGAGTGGAGCGAGCTTCCCGCGGCCCCGACCTCGGGGCCGACCTCGACCTCGGGGCCGGCGGCCGAGCCGCCGGCCTGGGTCACGGTGTCCGACGCGGCGGGGATCACCGCGCTGGCCGACGGCGCGACCCCGGAGGCGGCGCTGCCCACCGTGGTGGTCCTGGACGCCGCCGTGGAGGAGGACGGCGGGCACGGTGTCGACACGGCGCTCGTGCTCACCAACCGGGTGCTGGCGGCCGTGCAGGCCTGGCTGGCCGCTCCGGGCCTGGAGACGGTCCGGCTCGTCGTGGCCACCCGGGGCGCGGTGGGCGCGGGCGCGGACGGCGCGGTCACCGACCCGGCCGGAGGCGCGGTGTGGGGTCTGATCCGCGCCGCCCAGACCGAGAACCCCGACCGGATCGTCCTGCTCGACCTCGATCCCGACGGCGGCCGCGTCACCGACGGCGAACTCGCCCCGGTCCTGGGCGCGGTGCTCGCCGCAGAGGAGCCCGAACTGGCCCTGCGGGGAACGGCACTGTCCCTCCCGCGGCTGGTCCGGGCCGGCTCGGCCGACGGCGCGGACTGGGCGGGCCTCGACCCCGAGGGCACCGTCCTGATCACCGGTGGCACCGGCTCGCTGGGCGGGATCCTCGCCCGGCACCTGGTCACCCACCACGGCGTCCGCCGGCTGGCGCTGGTCAGCCGGCGCGGCCCGGCGGCGGAGGGCGCGGCGGAGCTGGTCGCCGAACTGACCGGGCTCGGTGCCGCCGAGGTCTCGGTGGAGTCCTGCGACGTGACCGACCGGGAGGCGGTGGCGGCCCTGCTGACCGCCGTGCGGCGGGACGGTCGCCGGCTGACCGCCGTCGTGCACACCGCGGGCATCGCCGACGCCGGCGTCATCGGGACGCTGGACCCCGAGCGGGTCGCGCAGGTCTTCGCCCCGAAGGTGACCGCCGCGCAGCACCTGGACGCGCTGACCCGCGAACTGGCCCCCGACCTGGACGCGTTCGTCGTCTTCTCCTCGGTCTCCTCGGTGTTCCTCGGCGCGGGTACCGGGAGCTACGCGGCCGCCAACGCCTTCCTGGACGCGCTGGCCTACCAGCGCCGGGCCGCCGGACTGGCCGCCACCTCGCTGGCCTGGGGCCTGTGGAACCAGACCGCCGGCGGGATGGCGGCCGGCATGGACGACCTCACGCGGAGCCGGATGAACCGGCGAGGCGGTGTGCTGGCGATGACCGCCGAGGAGGGCATGGCGCTCTTCGACGCGGCGCTGCGCACCGGCCGGCCGCTGCTCGTCCCGGCCAAGCTGGACCTGCGGGCGCTGCGGGCCGGCGCCGCGGCCGGCCGGGACATCCCGACCCTGCTGCGCGGCCTGGTCCGGACCGGGCGGCAGCTGGTGCGGGCGGCCTCGGGCGACGGCGGCGGCGGGCTGGCCGGCCGGTTGGCCGGGCTGTCGGCGGCCGAGCAGGAGGCGCTGCTGCTGGAGCTGGTCCGCACGCACGCGGCGACGGTACTCGGCCACGGCGGCCCGGAGGCGGTCAAGAGCGGGACGGCGTTCCGTGACTCCGGCTTCGACTCGCTGACCTCCGTCGAGCTGCGCAACCGGCTCCGCGAGGCGACCGGCCTGAAGCTGGCCGCGACCGTGGTCTTCGACCACCCGACCCCGCTCGCGTTCGCCCGCTACCTGCACGCCGAGTTCGGCCACGTGGCCGCCGAGAGCGCCGCGGCGGCGCCGACGGTCGCGCTCGCCGACCCGGACGAGCCGATCGCGATCGTCGGGATGGCCTGCCGGCTGCCCGGCGGTGTGGCGAGCCCGGCGGACCTGTGGCGGCTGGTCAGCGAGGGCCGGGACGCGATGTCCGGCTTCCCCGAGGACCGCGGCTGGGACGTGGAGGGCCTGTTCGACGCGGACCCCGGAAAGGCGGGCACCTCCTATGTGAGCCAGGGCGGCTTCCTCTACGAGGCCGGTCAGTTCGACGCCGGCTTCTTCGGGATCTCGCCGCGTGAGGCGCTGGCGATGGACCCGCAGCAGCGGCTGTTGCTGGAGACGTCCTGGGAGGCGATGGAGCGCGCGGGCATCGACCCGCTCTCGCTGAAGGGCACGGACACCGGCGTCTTCTCCGGCGTCATGGGCCAGGGCTACGGGGCCGGCGGAGCCGTACCCGCCGAACTGGAGGGCTTCACCGGCACCGGCGGGATGGGCAGCGTGGCCTCCGGCCGGGTCGCCTACGTGTTCGGCTTCGAGGGCCCGGCGGTGACGGTCGACACGGCGTGTTCGTCCTCGCTGGTGGCGATGCACCTGGCCGCGCAGGCGCTGCGGCAGGGCGAGTGCTCGATGGCACTCGCCGGTGGCGCGACCGTGATGGCGACGCCGGGCACCTTCGTGGAGTTCTCGCGGCAGCGGGGTCTGGCGACGGACGGGCGGTGCAAGTCCTACGCGGACGCGGCGGACGGCACCGGCTGGGCCGAGGGCGCGGGTGTGGTGGTGCTGGAGCGGCTGTCCGAGGCGCGCCGCAACGGGCATCACGTCCTGGCGGTGGTGCGCGGCAGCGCGGTGAACCAGGACGGCGCGTCGAACGGGCTGACCGCGCCCAACGGGCTCTCCCAGCAGCGGGTGATCCGCAAGGCCCTGGCCAACGCGGGCCTGACCCCGGCCGAGGTGGACGTGGTGGAGGGTCACGGCACCGGCACGGTGTTGGGTGACCCGATCGAGGCGCAGGCGCTGCTGGCCACCTACGGCCAGGACCGGCCGGCCGACCGACCGCTCTGGCTCGGGTCGCTGAAGTCCAACATCGGCCACACCCAGATGGCGGCGGGTGTCGCCGGGGTGATCAAGATGGTGGAGGCGCTGCGGCACGGGGTGCTGCCGCCGACGCTGCACGTGGACGCGCCGTCGTCCCAGGTGGACTGGTCGGTCGGTGCGGTGGAGCTGCTGACCGAGGCGCGGGCCTGGCCGGAGACCGGCCGCCCCCGCCGAGTGGGCGTGTCCGGCTTCGGTGTCAGCGGGACGAACGCGCACCTGATCCTGGAGCAGGCCCCCGAGGAGGAGCTGGAGCCGGAGCCGGCGCCGGTCGCGGAGCAGGTTCCGCCCGTGGGCGTGGTCCCGTTGGTGGTGTCCGCGAAGAGCGCGAAGTCGCTGGCGGGCCAAGCCGGGCGGCTGACCGCCCTGGCGGGTGCGGTCGACACGGCGGCGCTGGCCGGTGCGCTGGTCTCGCGCCGGGCGCTGCTGTCCGAGCGTGCGGTGGTGGTGGCGGGTTCGTCGCAGGAGGCGCTGGCGGGTCTGGCCGCGCTGGCGGGCGGGGAGTCCGCGCCCGGTGTGGTGACCGGGACCGCCTCGGACACGGCTCGCATGGTGTTGGTGTTCCCGGGTCAGGGTTCCCAGCGGGTGGGGATGGGTCGGGAGTTGGCGGCGCGGTACCCGGTGTTCGCGGAGGCGTTCGACGCGGCGTGTGTGGCGTTGGACGCGTACTTGGCGGGCCGGGTGGAGCACGCGGTCAAGGACGTGGTGGACGGTAGGGCGGGTTCGCTCGATCAGACGGTGTTCACCCAGGCGGGTCTGTTCGCGGTGGAGACGGCGTTGTTCCGGCTGGTGGAGTCGTGGGGCATCAGGCCGGATGCGGTGTTGGGTCATTCGATCGGTGAGATCACGGCCGCGCATGTGGCGGGTGTGTTGTCGCTGGAGGACGCGGCGGCGGTGGTGGCGGCGCGGGGTCGGTTGATGCAGGCGTTGCCGTCGGGTGGCGCGATGGTGGCGGTCGCGGCGACGGAGGCCGAGGTCGCCGAGTTCCTTGGTGGCGGGGTGGACTTGGCGGCGGTGAACGGTCCGTCGTCGGTGGTGCTCTCCGGTGAGGAGGCGGCCGTGCTGAAGGCGGCGGAGAGTCTGAAGGCGCAGGGTCGGAAGGTCAAGCGGCTGACGGTCTCGCACGCCTTCCACTCGGCGTTGATGGAGCCGATGCTGGCGGAGTTCGCCACGGTGCTCGCCGAGGTCACCTGGCGCGAGCCGAGGCTGCCGGTGATCTCCAACCTCACCGGCCGTCCGGCCGAACCGGGTCGACTCACCGATCCTGCCTACTGGGTGGATCATGTGCGGCAGCCGGTTCGGTTCGCGGACGGGATCGCCGCGGCGGCCGGGCTCGGTGACGCGGTCTTCGTCGAGCTGGGCCCGGGTGCCGCGTTGAGCGGTGTCGTGGCGGAGTCCGCCGGCGAGGGCGCGGTCGCGGTGGCCGCGCTGCGCGACGGCCGCCCCGAGGCGCACACCCTGCTCGCCTCGGTGGCCGAACTCTTCGTTCGGGGCGCCGAGGTGGACTGGGCCAAGACCCTGCCCGCCGGACTCACGACCGCCCATCTGGACCTGCCCACCTACGCCTTCGACCACCGGCACTACTGGCTGCAGACCGCCCCGGCCACCGATGCCGCCTTCCTGGGGCTGACCGGGACGGATCACCCGTTGCTCGGCGCGGTCGTCCCACTCCCGCAGAACGACGGCCTGCTGTTCACCTCCCGGCTCTCCCTGCGCACCCATCCTTGGCTGGCCGACCACGCCGTCGGCGGCGTCGTCCTGGTCCCCGGCACCGGACTGGTGGAGCTGGCCGTGCGGGCCGGTGACGAGGCAGGCTGCGGCACCCTGGCCGAACTGGTCGTCGAGGCCCCGCTGGTGGTGCCCGAGCACGGCGGCGTCCGCGTCCAGGTCGCCCTCGGCGGTCCGGACGACAACGGCAGGCGCACCGTGGAGGTGTACTCCTCCCGCGAGGACACCGCGGACACCTGGACCCGGCACGCCACCGGCACCGTGGTGCCCGCGAAGGCGGCCTCCGCCTCACCGCCGGTCGACCTCACCGCCTGGCCGCCACCCGGCGCGCAGCCGGTCGAGGTCGACGTCGACGGCTTCTACGCCGATCTGATCCGGCTCGGCTACACCTACGGCCCGGCCTTCCAGGGTCTGCGGGCGGTCTGGCGGCGGGGCGAGGAGGTCTTCGCCGAGATCGCGCTGCCGGACGGCTTCCGCGAGGACGCGGACCGCTTCGGCATCCACCCCGCGTTGCTCGACGCGGCCCTGCACGCCAACGGGTTCGTCCAGCCGGCCGGTGCCCCCTCGGGGACGGACGAGCCCCGGACGGTCCTGCCGTTCGCCTGGAACGGGCTGGCCCTGCACGCCGTCGGCGCCTCGGCGCTGCGGGTGCGGGTGGCGCCGTCCGGCCCGGACGCGGTGTCGCTCCAGGCCGCCGACGAGACGGGCGGGCCGGTCCTGACGCTGGACTCCCTGGTGTTCCGGGCCGTCTCCGCCGAGCAGTTGGAGGCGGCGGCCGGCGCGCCGGGCGGCGACTCGCTGTTCCGGGTGGAGTGGACCGCGCTGCCGTCGGTGGCGCCGGCCCTCGCACCGGCGCCGAGCCGGGTGTCGGTGGCCACCGCCGCCGAGGTGGCCGCGCTGGCCGAGCAGGGCGCGGTGCCGGACGCCGTCGTGCTGACGGCCGGCGGTGAGGACGCGCTGGAGCTGAGCTCCCGGGTGCTCGACGTGCTGCAGGCCTGGCTGGCCGTGCCGGGCCCGGAGCGGTCCCGGCTGGTCGTGGCCACCCGGGGCGCGGTGCCGGCCGGCGGCGACGCCGCGCTGACCGACCCGGCCGGCAGCGCCGTCTGGGGCCTCGTCCGGGCCGCCCAGGTGGAGAACCCCGACCGGATCGTCCTGCTCGACACCGATCCCGACAGCGATCGCGACAGCGACCCGTACGCCGACCCCGAGGCGGTGCTCGCCGAGGTGCTCGCGCTCGGCGAGCCGCAGGTCGCGGTGCGCGGGGCGGTGCTGTCCGCACCGCGGCTGGTCCGGGCCGCCGGCGGTGACGCCCCCGGCGGCGAGCCGGTGTTCCGCCCGGACGGCACCGTCCTGGTGACGGGTGGGACGGGTTCGCTGGGCGCGGTGCTGGCCCGGCACCTGGTCACCCGGCACGGGGTCCGGCATCTGGTGCTGACCAGCCGGCGCGGCCTGGAGGCCGAGGGCGCCCGGGAGTTGGTGGCCGAGCTGGCCGAGCTGGGCGCCGAGTCGGTGACCGTGCCGACCTGCGACGTCGCCGACCGCGACGCGCTGGCGGCGTTGCTCGCCGCGGTCGGCCGGGAGCGGCCGCTGACGGCCGTCGTGCACACCGCGGGCGTCCTGGACGACGGGGTGATCGGGGCGCTGACCGGGGAGCGGCTGGCGAAGGTGTTCGCCCCGAAGGTGACCGCCGTCGGCCACCTGGACCGGCTGACCCGTGAACTCGCCCCCGACCTGGACGCGTTCGTCGTCTTCTCGTCCGCCTCCGGCCTGTTCGGCTCGGCCGGCCAGGGCAACTACGCGGCGGCCAACGCCTATCTGGACGGGCTGATGGCCCGGCGCCGGGCGGCCGGTCTGCCGGCGCTCTCCCTGGCCTGGGGCCCCTGGGAGCAGACCGCCACCGGGATGACCACCGGCGCCGAGGCGGCCGGCCGCACCCGGACGAACCGCCGCGGCGGCATCCTGGCACTCGCGCCGGACGAGGGGACCGCCCTGTTCGACGCCGCGCTGGCCGCCGACGAGGCGCTACTGGTGCCGATCAAGCTGGACCTCCGCGCGATCAGGGCCGACGCCGCGACCGGGGCGGGAGCACCGCCCCTGCTGCGGGGGCTGGTCCGCGTCGGCCGGCAGACGGCCCGGGCCGCGTCGGGCGACGGCGGTGACGGCCTGGTCCGTCGGCTGGCCGGGCTCGCCCGCGCCGACCAGGAGGGCCTGCTGGTGGACCTGCTGCGGACCCAGGTCGCGCTGGTGCTCGGACACACCGGACCGGACGGGGTGGTGGCCGGGACGTCGTTCAAGGACGCCGGGTTCGACTCGCTCACCTCCGTCGAACTGCGCAACCGGCTCCGCGAGGCCACCGGCCTCAACCTGTCCGCCACCGTGGTCTTCGACTACCCGACCCCGTTGGCGCTGGCCCGCCACGTGCACGGCGAACTGCTCCCGGACGGTGCGGCGAGCGGGCCGGAAGTGGACGAGGACCGGCTGCGGCACGCCCTGGTCTCCCTTCCGATGGCCCGGTTCCGGGAGGCCGGCCTGCTCGACGCCCTGGTCGCGCTGGCCGCGCTCGACACCGGCGGCCCGGTGGCCGGCGAGGCGGACGAGGACGACCGGCTGGGCACGCTCGCCGATCTGGACGTCGACGACCTCGTTCAACTGGCGCTCGGCGGCGACGACGAGGGCCTCGAAAGCTGATGCGGTACAACGTGATGGGGGCAGTGAAGTGAGTACTTCATACGAGAAGCTTGTCGAGGCGCTGCGGAAGTCGCTCGAAGAGGTCGGCTCGCTGAAGAAGCGGAACCGGCAACTCGTCAGCGCCTCCAGCGAGCCGGTGGCGATCGTGGGTATGGCGTGCCGACTGCCCGGCGGTGTCGACAGCCCCGAGGGGCTCTGGAACCTGGTCAGCGAGGGTCGGGACGGCGTCTCGGGCTTCCCCACCGACCGGGGCTGGGACCTGGACGGCCTGTTCGACGAGGACCCGGAGAACCGCGGCACCTCCTATGTGGACCAGGGCGGCTTCCTGCACCGGGCCGGCTTCTTCGACGGGGGTTTCTTCGGGATCTCGCCGCGTGAGGCGCTCGCGATGGACCCGCAGCAGCGGCTGCTGCTGGAGACCTCGTGGGAGGCCCTGGAGCGGGCCGGCATCGACCCGGCCACGCTGAAGGGCAGCGACGTCGGGGTGTTCAACGGCATCATGGGCGTCGACTACTTCGCCGGCGGGAGCGTGCCGCCCGAGCTGGAGGGCTTCACCGGGACGGGAGCGGCCGCCAGCGTGGCGTCCGGCCGGATCTCGTACGTGTTCGGCTTCGAGGGCCCGGCCGTCACGCTCGACACCGCCTGCTCGTCCTCGCTGGTGGCGATCCACCTGGCAGCCCAGGCGCTGCGCCGGGGCGAGTGCTCGATGGCGCTGGCCGGCGGTGCGACCGTGATGGCGACGCCCGGTCTCTTCATCGACTTCTCGCGGCAGCGCGGTCTGGCCGCCGACGGCCGGTGCAAGGCGTACGCGGACGCGGCGGACGGCACCGGCTGGGCCGAGGGCGCGGGTGTGGTGGTGCTGGAGCGGCTCTCCGAGGCGCGCCGCAAGGGGCATCACGTCCTGGCGGTGGTGCGCGGCAGCGCGGTGAACCAGGACGGCGCGTCCAACGGGCTGACCGCGCCGAACGGTCCCTCGCAGCAGCGGGTGATCCGCAAGGCCCTGGCCAACGCGGGCCTGACCACCGCCGATGTCGACCTGGTGGAGGGACACGGAACCGGGACGGTACTGGGCGACCCGATCGAGGCGCAGGCGCTGCTGGCGACCTACGGCCAGGACCGGCCCGCCGACCGGCCGTTGCGGCTCGGGTCGCTGAAGTCGAACATCGGCCACACCCAGGCCGCCGCCGGCGTGTCGGGCGTCATCAAGATGGTGCAGGCCCTGCGGCACGGCGTGATGCCGCCCACCCTGCACGTGGACGCGCCGTCCTCTCAGGTGGACTGGTCCGCCGGAGCGGTGGAGCTGCTGACCGAGGCGCGGGCGTGGCCGGAGACTGGCCGCCCCCGCCGGGCCGGTGTGTCCGGCTTCGGTGTCAGCGGCACCAACGCGCACCTGATCCTGGAGCAGGCCCCCGAGGAGGAGACGGCGCCGACGGTCGTGCCCGACGGCGTGGTCCCGCTGGTGCTGTCGGCCGCCTCGACCGCCGCGCTGGCCGGTCAGGCCGGCCGGCTGGCCGCCTTCGTCGAGGGCGCCGACCCTTCCGGGGCGGGCTCGTCGGTCGCGGTGGCGGGTGCGCTGATCGCCCAGCGTGCGGTCCTGGCCGAGCGCGCGGTCCTGGTGGCCGGTTCGCGGGAGGAGGCGCTGGCCGGGCTGGCCGCGTTGGCCCGCGGTGAGTCCGTGCCCGCCGGGGCGACCGGCAGCGCGTCGCCGTCGGGCGGTTCGGTTCGCACGGTGCTCGTCTTCCCGGGTCAGGGTTCCCAGCGGGTGGGGATGGGCCGGGAGTTGGCGGCGCGGTACCCGGTGTTCGCGGAGGCCTTCGACGCGGCGTGTGCGGCGTTGGACGCGCACTTGGCGGGCCGGGTGGAGCACGCGGTCAAGGACGTCGTGGACGGGACGGCGGGTTCGCTCGATCAGACGGTGTTCACCCAGGCGGGTCTGTTCGCGGTGGAGACGGCGTTGTTCCGGCTGGTGGAGTCGTGGGGTGTTCGGCCGGATGCGGTGTTGGGTCATTCGATCGGTGAGATCACGGCCGCGCATGTGGCGGGTGTGTTGTCGCTGGAGGACGCGGCGGCGGTGGTGGCGGCGCGGGGTCGGTTGATGCAGGCGTTGCCGTCGGGCGGTGCGATGGTGGCGGTCGCGGCGACGGAGGCCGAGGTCGCCGAGTTCCTGGGTGGCGGGGTGGACTTGGCGGCGGTGAACGGTCCGTCGTCGGTGGTGCTCTCCGGTGAGGAGGCGGCCGTGCTGAAGGCGGCCGAGAGTCTGAAGGCGCAGGGCCGCAAGGTCAAGCGGCTGACGGTCTCGCACGCCTTCCACTCGGCGTTGATGGAGCCGATGCTGGCGGAGTTCGCCACGGTGCTGGCCGGGGTGAGCTGGGGCGAGGCGCGGTTCCCGATCGTGTCCAACGTGACCGGCCAGGTGGCCGGGGCGGCTGAACTGGCCGACCCGGCCTACTGGGTGGACCACGTCAGGAAGCCGGTCCGGTTCGCCGACGGGATCGCCACGGCGGCCGGGCTCGATGACGCGGTCTTCGTCGAGCTGGGCCCGGGCGCCGCGCTGAGCGGCGTGGTGGACGAGACGGTCGACGGCCGTGCCGTGTCGGTGGCCGCGCTGCGCGACGGCCGCCCCGAGGCGCACACCCTGCTCGCCTCGGTGGCCGAACTCTTCGTCCGGGGCGCCGAGGTGGACTGGGCCAAGACCCTGCCCGCCGGACTCACGACCGCCCATCTGGACCTGCCCACCTACGCCTTCGACCACGAGCACTACTGGCTCCCCGCCACCCGGATCACCGACGCGGCCTCACTCGGCCAGGGCGCGGCGGATCACCCGCTGCTCGGCGCCGTGGTCCAACTCCCGCATTCCGACGGGCTGGTGTTCACCTCCCGGCTCTCCCTGCGGACGCACACCTGGCTGGCCGACCACGCCGTCGGGGGAGTGGTCCTGGTCCCCGGCACCGGGCTGGTGGAGCTGGCGGTGCGGGCCGGTGACGAGGTCGGCTGCGGCGTGCTGGACGAACTGGTCATCGAGGCACCGCTGGTGGTGCCCCAGCAGGGCGGTCTGCGCGTCCAGGTGGCCGTCGGCGGCCCCGACGAGCGCGGCGCCCGGACGGTGGAGGTCCACTCCTCCCGCGAGGACGCCGCGGACGCGTGGACCCGGCACGCCACCGGCACGCTGCTGCCGACCACGGCCGGTGCCACCGCGCCGACGTTCGACTTCACCGCCTGGCCCCCGCCCGGCGCTCGGCCGGTGGACATCACCGGCGGCTACGACCTGCTCGACCGGGCGGGTTACGCCTACGGCCGGTCGTTCCAGTGCGTGCGCACGGTCTGGCGGCGCGGCGAGGAGATCTTCGCCGAGGTCGCCCTGCCGGACGAACTGCGCGAGCAGGGGGCCCGGTTCGGCATCCACCCCGGCCTGCTCGACGCCGCCCTGCACTCCAGCATGCTGGACGCGGCGGCCGAGTTGGACGGGGCCGCGCCGGACGAAGAGCCGGTGGTGCGGCTGCCGTTCGCCTGGAACGGCCTGGTGCTGCACGCGGCGGGCGCCTCCTCGGTGCGCGTACGGGTGGCCCGGCCGGCGCCGGACGCGTTGTCGCTGGAGGCGGTCGACGACGCCGGTGGCCTCGTCCTGACGCTGGACTCGCTGGTCTCCCGGGCCGTCTCCGCCGAGCAGTTGGAGGCGGCGGCCGGGGCGCCGGGCACCGACGCGCTGTTCCGGGTGGAGTGGACGGAACTGGCAGCCCTTCCCGGCGACTCGGCCGGAGCGGCCCCGGAGTGGGCCCGGATCGCCACCCCGGCGGATCTCGCGGCCGTGTTCGACGGGACGGACGCCGGTGCGGCGCCGACGGCCGTGCTGCTGGCGGCCGGCACGGAGGGCGCCGACGACTCCCCGCTCGCCCTGACCCGGCGGGTGCTGGCCGTGGTCCAGGCCTGGCTGGCCGGACCGGGCCCGGAGGACGCCCGGCTGGTCGTGGCCACCCGGGGCGCGGTGGCCGCCGGTGGTGACGCCGCGGTGACCGACCCGGCCGCCGCCGCCCTCTGGGGCCTGCTCCGCGCGGCCCAGGCGGAGAACCCCGACCGGATCATCCTGCTCGACACCGATCCCGACACCGATCCCGACAGCGATCCCGAGGGCGGCCCCGGGGCGGTGCTCGCCGAGGTGCTCGCGCTCGGCGAGCCGCAGGTCGCGGTGCGCGGTGCGGCGCTGTACGGGCCGCGGCTGGCCCGGGCGGCCGTCGTCCGGGGGCCGGAGCCGGTCCTGGATCCGGCGGGGACGGTGCTGATCACCGGTGGGACGGGTTCGCTGGGCGCGGTGCTGGCCCGGCACCTGGTCACCGACCACGGTGTCCGGCAGCTGGTGCTGACCAGCCGGCGCGGCCTGGAGGCCGAGGGCGCCCGGGAGTTGGTGGCCGAGCTGGTCGAGCTGGGCGCCGAGTCGGTGACGGTGCCGGCCTGTGACGTGACCGACCGGGACGCGGTGGCCGAGCTGCTGACCACCGTCCGGCGCGACGGGCACCGGCTGACCGCCGTGGTCCACGCGGCGGGGGTCTTCGACGGTGGTGTGATCGGCGAGGTCGACCCGGAGCGGCTGGCGCGGGTGTTCGCGCCCAAGGTGACCGCGACCCGGCACCTGGACGAGCTGACCCGCGAACTCGCCCCCGATCTGGACGCGTTCATCACCTACTCGTCGGTCTCGGCGGTCTTCCTGGGCGCGGGCACCGGCAGCTACGCCGCCGCGAACGCGTTCATGGACGGGCTGATGGCCCGGCGCCGGGCGGACGGCCTGCCGGCGCTCTCACTGGCCTGGGGCCCGTGGGAGCAGAACGACGGGATGGGCGCCGACCTGGACGAGCTGTCCAGGAGCCGGATGAACCGGCGCGGCGGCGCACAGCCGCTGACGGCGGCGGAGGGCATGACGCTGTTCGACACCGCGCTGCACAGCGCCGAGGCGCTGCTGGTGCCGGTCAAGCTCGATCTGCGGGCCCTGCGCACGGCCGCCGCGGCCGGTGCCGGGGTGCCGACCCTGCTGCAGGGGCTGGTCCGCCCGGGGCGGCAGACGGCGCGTTCCACCGCGCTCGGCGGCGGCGCCGGCGGGCTGGCCGGCCGGCTGGCCGGGCTGGCGGCGGCCGAGCGCGAGGCGCTGCTGCTGGAGCTGGTCCGTACGCACGTCGCCTCGGTGCTCGGCCACGCGGGTGCGGCGCACGTCGCCGCCGAACGGGCCTTCAAGGACGCCGGGTTCGACTCGCTGACCTCCGTCGAGCTGCGCAACCGGCTGCGCGAGGCGACCGGTCTCGGCCTGCCTGCCACGGCGGTCTTCGACTACCCGACCCCGCTCGCCCTGGCCCGCTTCCTGGACGGCGAGTTCGACGGCACGGTGGCCCCGGCGGGCCCGGTCGTGCCGGCGACGGCGGTGCACGACCCGGACGATCCGGTGGCGATCGTCGGGATGGCCTGCCGGCTGCCCGGCGGGGTGGCCACCCCGGAGGACCTGTGGCAGCTGGTGGCCGAGGGGCGGGACGGCGTGTCGCTGTTCCCCTCCGACCGCGGCTGGGGCCTGGACGAGCTGTTCGACGCCGACCCGGAGAGCGAGGGCACCTCCTACGTCAGCCAGGGCGGGTTCCTGCACGAGGCACCCCTGTTCGACCCGGCCTTCTTCGGGATCTCGCCGCGCGAGGCACTCGCGATGGACCCGCAGCAGCGCCTGCTGCTGGAGACCTCGTGGGAGGCCATGGAGCGGGCCGGCATCGACCCGGGGGCGCTGAAGGGCACCGACGTCGGGGTGTTCAACGGCATCATGGGCGTCGACTACTACGCCGGCGGCACGGTGCCGGCCGAGCTGGGCGGGTTCGCCCTGACCGGCGCCGGGGCGAGCGTGGCCTCGGGCCGGGTGTCCTACGTGTTCGGCTTCGAGGGCCCGGCGGTCACGGTGGACACCGCCTGTTCCTCGTCGCTGGTGGCGATCCACCTGGCCGCGCAGGCGCTGCGGCAGGGCGAGTGCTCGCTGGCGCTGGCCGGCGGCTCGACGGTGATGTCCAGCCCGAGCATGTTCATGGAGTTCTCGCGGCAGAAGGCGCTGGCGACGGACGGCCGGTGCAAGTCCTACGCGGACGCGGCGGACGGCACCGGCTGGGCCGAGGGCGCGGGTGTGGTGGTGCTGGAGCGGCTGTCCGAGGCCCGGCGCAACGGCCACCGGGTGCTGGCGGTGGTGCGCGGCAGCGCGGTGAACCAGGACGGCGCCTCCAACGGTCTGACCGCGCCGAACGGTCCCTCGCAGCAGCGGGTGATCCGCAAGGCCCTCGCGGCGGCCGGTCTGTCGACCGCCGATGTCGACCTGGTGGAGGGACACGGAACCGGGACGGTGCTGGGCGACCCGATCGAGGCGCAGGCCCTGCTGGCCACCTACGGGCGCGGCCGCGACCCGCGGCGGCCGCTCTGGCTGGGTTCGCTGAAGTCCAACATCGGCCACGCCCAGGCGGCGGCCGGTGTGTCGGGTGTGATCAAGATGGTGCAGGCGCTGCGGCACGGCGTGATGCCGGCGACCCTGCACGTGGACGCGCCGTCCTCGCAGGTGGACTGGACGGCGGGCGCCGTCGAGCTGCTGACCGAGGCGCGGCAGTGGCCGGAGACGGACCGGCCGCGCCGGGCCGGGGTCTCCTCCTTCGGGCTGAGCGGGACGAACGCGCACGTGATCCTGGAGCAGGCCCCGCCGGAGGAGCCGGCGCCGGCCCCGGCGGAGGCCGCTCCCGACACGGTGGTGCCCCTGGTGCTCTCGGCGAGGAGCGCCGTGTCGCTGGCGGGCCAGGCCGAGCGGCTGACGGCCCTCGCGGGGGCGGTCGACACGGCGGCGCTGGCCGGTGCGCTGGTCTCCCGGCGGGCGTTGCTCCCGGAGCGCGCCGTGCTGGTGGCCGGCTCCTCGCGGGAGGCACTGGACGGGCTGGCCGCGCTGGCGGCCGGCGGGAGCGACCCGGCGGTGGTGACCGGCAGCGCCGGCTCCTCGGCCGCGGCGGGCCGGACGGTGCTGGTGTTCCCCGGCCAGGGGGCGCAGTGGGTCGGCATGGGCCGTGAACTGCTCGACTCCTCGCCGGTGTTCGCCGAGCGCGTCGCGGAGTGCGCCCGGGCCCTGGAGCCGTGGGTGGACTGGTCGCTGGAGGAGGTGCTGCGCGGTGAGGCCCCCGCCGAGGTCCTGGACCGGGGCGATGTGGTGCAGCCGGCGAGCTTCGCCGTGATGCTCGGGCTGGCGTCCGTCTGGGCGTCGGTGGGCGTGGTGCCGGACGCGGTCCTGGGCCACTCGCAGGGCGAGATCGCGGCCGCCTGCGTGGCGGGCGCGCTGTCCCTGGAGGACGCCGCCCGGATCGTGGCGGTGCGCAGCCAGGTGATCGCCGGTCAGCTGGCCGGCCTCGGCGGCATGGCCTCGGTGGCCCTCCCCGAGGCGGAGGCGGCGGCCCGGCTGGAGCGCTGGTCGGGCCGGCTGGAGGTCGCGGTGGTCAACGGCCCCTCGTCGGTCGTCGTCGCCGGTGACCTCGACGTGCTGGACGAGGCCGTCGAGGCGATGACCGCCGACGGGGTCCGGGTGCGCCGGGTCGCGGTGGACTTCGCCTCCCACACCCGGCACGCCGAGGCGCTGGAGCAGACCCTGGCGGAGGCGTTCGCGGACATCCGCGGCCGGGCGCCGCTGGTCCCGTTCTTCTCGACGGTGACCGGTGAGTGGGTCCGCGAGGCCGGTGTCATCGACGGCGGCTACGTGTACCGGAACCTGCGCGGCCAGGTGCGGTTCGGGCCGGCCGTGGCCACGCTGCTGAGCGAGGGGCACACCGTCTTCGTGGAGGCCAGTACCCACCCGGTGCTGGCCCAGCCGATCACCGAGGTGGCGGAACAGACCGGGGCCGAGGCCCTGGTGGTCGGCTCGCTGCGCCGCGACGAGGGCGGCCCGCGCCGGCTGCTGGCCTCGATGGCCGAACTCTTCGTCCGGGGCGTGGCCGTGGACTGGACCGGGGTGTTGCCCGCCGGCGCCGAGGGCGCCGGGGTGGAGCTGCCGACCTACGCCTTCGACCACCAGCACTACTGGCTGCAGATGGCCAGGGCCGCCACCGACGCGACCTCGCTGGGCCTGGCGGGGGTGGACCATCCGCTGCTGGGCGCGGTGGTGGAGGTTCCCGAGACGGGCGGGGTGCTGTGCACCTCGCGGCTGTCGCTGCGCACCCACCCGTGGCTGGCCGACCACGCCGTCGGTGACGTGGTCCTGCTGCCCGGCACCGGTCTGGTGGAGCTGGCGGTGCGGGCCGGTGACGAGGTCGGCTGCGGCACGCTGGACGAGCTGGTGATCGAGGCCCCGCTGATCCTGCCCGCCCAGGGCGGCGTCCGGGTGCAGGTCACCGTCGGCGGCCCGGACGAGAACGGCGCCCGTCCGGTGGCCGTCTACTCGACCCGCGAGGAGAGCGTCGGCGAGCCGTGGACCCGGCACGCCACCGGGGTGCTCACGGCCGCGGCGCGGCCGGCCGGCTCCGGGTTCGACTTCACCGCCTGGCCGCCGCCCGGCGCGGAGCGGGTGGAGATCTCCCCCGAGGAGTTCTACGCCGGTCTGCTGGAGCACGACTACGTCTACGGGCCGGTGTTCCGCGGCCTGCGGGCGGCCTGGCGGCGCGGCGACGAGGTCTTCGCCGAGATCGCGCTGCCGGAGGAGGACCGGGCCGGCGCCGCCGGGTACGGCATCCACCCGGCGCTGCTGGACGCGGCGCTGCACGCCAAGGCGTTCCTGAGCGCGGGCGACGGGCGCACGATGCTGCCGTTCGCCTGGAACGGGCTGGCCCTGCACGCCGCGGGCGCCTCGTCGCTGCGGGTGCGGGTCGCCCAGCCGGCACCGGACGCGCTCTCGCTGGAGGCGGTCGACGAGGCCGGCGGCCCGGTGCTGACGGCGGACTCGCTGGTGTTCCGTCCGGTGTCCGCCGAGCAGTTGGGCGCGGCGGCCGGGCGTACGGGCGGCGACTCGCTGTTCGCGGTGGACTGGACGGAGGTGCGGCCGGCCGAGCCCGCCGGGGCGCCGTCCTGGCTGCGGCTGTCCACCGCCGAGGAGGTCGCGACGCTCGCGGAGGACGCGCTGTCCGGGGCGGCGGTCCCGGCGACGGCGCTCCTGGAAGCGGTCACCGGCGGCGACGCTGACAGCCCGCTGGAGGTGACGGACCGCGTGCTGGAGGTCGTCCAGACCTGGCTGGCCGGTACCGGGCTGGAGGACACCCGGCTGGTGGTGGTGACCAGGGGCGCGGTGCCGGCCGGCGGCGACGCCACGGTGGTGGACCCGGCCGGCGCCGCCGTCTGGGGCCTGGTCCGGGCCGCGCAGGCGGAGAACCCGGACCGGATCGTGCTGCTGGACACCGACGCGGCCGACCCGGTGGACGTCGAGTCGCTGCCCGGGTCGGTGCTCGGCCGGGTGCTGGCCGTCGGCGAGCCGCAGGTCGCGGTGCGCGGTTCGGCCCTGTACGTGCCCCGGCTGGCCCGGGCCGTCGCCGCCGACCGCGCGGAGCCGGTCCTGGATCCGGCGGGGACGGTGCTGATCACCGGTGGGACGGGTTCGCTGGGCGCGGTGCTGGCGCGGCACCTGGTCACCCGGCACGGGGTCCGGCAGCTGGTGCTGACCAGCCGGCGTGGTCTGGAGGCCGAGGGCGCGCGGGAGTTGGTGGCCGAGCTGGTCGAGCTGGGCGCCGAGTCGGTGACGGTGCCGGCCTGTGACGTGACCGACCGGGACGCGGTGGCCGAGCTGCTGGCCACCGTCCAGCGCGACGGGCGCCGGCTGACCGCCGTCCTGCACGCCGCGGGTCTGTTCGACGCGGGGGTGATCGGGGAGGTCGACCGGGAGCGGCTGGAGCGGGTGTTCGGCGCGAAGGTGACCGCGACGCAGCACCTGGACGAGCTGACCCGCAAGCTGGCACCGGAGTTGGACGCGTTCGTGGTCTACTCCTCGGTCTCGGCGGTGTTCCTGGGCGCGGGCACGGGCGCCTACGCGGCGGCGAACGCGTTCATGGACGGGCTGATGGCCCGGCGCCGGGCGGCCGGGCTGCCGGCGCTCTCGCTGGCCTGGGGCCTGTGGGAGCAGGACTCGGGCATGGCGGCCAACACCGACGACCTCACCCGCAGCCGGCTGAACCGGCGCGGCGGTCTGCTGGGGATGACGCCGGCCGAGGGCATGGAGCTGTTCGACACCGCGCTGCGCGCCGACCGGGCGCTGCTGGTGCCGGCCAAGCTGGACCTGCGGGCCCTGCGCGCCGACGCCGCGGCCGGGCGCGAGGCGCCACCGCTGCTGCGCGGGCTGGTGCGGGCGAGCCGGCAGTCGGCCCGGGCGGCCGTCTCCGGTGACGAGCGCCGCCGGCTGGCCGAGCGACTGGCCGGACTGCCCGGCGCGGAGCGGACGACGCTCCTGCTGGACGTGGTCCGCGCCCAGGTGGCGGTGGTCCTCGGCTACAGCGCGTCGCACCACATCGACGTGGACCAGGGCCTGTTCGAGATCGGCTTCGACTCGCTGACCGCGCTCGAACTGCGCAACCGGCTGGGCGAACTGATGGGGGCGAAGCTCTCGGCCGGCCTTGTTTTCGATCACCCGACGCCGGGGAGGATTGTCGCGCACATGCAAGAGCGCATGTTCGGCGAGGGGGCGGGGGGCGTCGCGGCGATCTCGGTCTGAGCCGTTCCGGCCGGGCCGCCGACGCGGCCCGGCCCAGGGGGCCCGCGCGGCCCCGAGCCGGACCGGGTCCGGCCCCCGACCGGCCCCGAGCCGGGACACCGGACCGGCCCCGAGCCGGCCCGCGAACACGAGAGGAGATGACGACATGTTCGACGCGGACGCCTACCTCCGGCGCATCGGTTGCGCCGGGCGGACGGGCGTGGACATCGAGACGCTGCGGACGCTGCACAAGCGGCATCTGATGGCGATCCCGTACAACATCGCCGCCCAGGACTTCACCGACGGCGTCAACCTCGTCGATCTCGACGAGGACGCCGTGTTCGAGACGGCCGTCGTCCAGGGGCGGGGCGGCACCTGCTTCCAGCTGAACCGGCTGTTCTTCCGGCTGCTCGGCGTCCTGGGCTACCAGGTCTCCCTGATGGCGGCCAGTACCGCCGAGGGCAGGGAGAACTTCGGTACCGAGATCGAGCACATGTTCGTCCGGGTGACGCTGGACGGCGAGGAGTGGCTGGTCGACGTCGGCTACCCGGGGCCCTCCTACCTCGAACCGCTGCTGGTCACCGACGCGGTGCAGACCCAGTTCGGCTGCCAGTACCGGCTGGTGGACAAGGGCGACGGCGACTTCGCGCTGCAGCGCCGGGGGCGGGTGACCCGCTGGAGCGTCGTCTACACCTTCAAGCTGCTGCCCCGCCGGTGGAGCGACTGGAAGGAGCTGGAGGACCGCGCCCGGGAGAACCCGGCCCCGCCCCCGGAGGGGGACATGCAGGGCGTGCTCTACGGCCGGGCGTTCGAGGACGGCCAGGCCGTCCTGAAGGGCCGGCGCCATCTGACGGTCCGGGACGGCCGGGAGCGGGTCCGCACCGTCGTCGACGACGGCGAGCACCGGGTGCTCGTCGGCACGATCGTGTCCGGGGAACTCCCCTGACGCGCAGCAGCACCATCCGCAGACGATGTACGACACATTCTGGAAGGAAAACCAATGGCGAAGAAGTCGGCTGATGTGGTTGTCATCGGCGGTGGCCCGGCCGGCGCGGTCAGCGCCTTTGTCCTGGCGAAGCAGGGCCATTCCGTGGTGCTCCTGGAGCGCGACGAGTTTCCGCGCTTTCACATAGGCGAGTCCCTGCTGCCCTACATGATGGGCCTTTTCGACCGGATCGGTCTGCGGGAGGCGCTGGAGACCAGGGGCTACGTCCCGAAGTTCGGTGGCGAATTCATCGACCCGACGGAGAAGAAGTTCTTCTCCGGGGTCTTCCGCGCGGACTTCAGCAAGCAGGGCGAGGGGCGCTTCGACCGCGCCTTCCAGGTCGAGCGCGCCCGGTTCGACGCGATGCTCGTCGAGGAGGCGGGCAAGGCCGGTGCGGAGGTCCACCTCGGCGCCGGCGTCAAGGACCTGCTGATGGAGGGCGACCGGATGGTCGGCGTCAGCTACGAGAAGGACGGCGAGGAGCACGAGGTCCGGGCGTCCTACGTGATCGACGCCAGCGGCCGGTCCGGCCGCATCGCCAACAAGTTCGGGCTCCGCAAGACGCTGGAGAAGCTCCGGATGGTCGGGGTGTTCCGGCACTACGAGGGCCTCGACGAGAAGCACAACCTCGGCGCCGAGGGCGACATCCAGGTCGGCGCGCACAACGACGGCTGGGTGTGGGCGATCCCGATCTCCAAGGAGGTCATCAGCGTCGGCACCGTGATGCCGCGCGACGTGTTCCGCGCGACCACGCCGGAGGCGGCGTTCGACGAGCACCTGAACCGGGTGCCGCGGATCACCGCGCGACTGACCGGCACCCGCCCCAGCATGGACCTCAAGATCGAGACGGACTACTGCTACCACGCGGACACCGTCACCGGCCCCGGCTGGGTCATGGTCGGCGACGCGGGCTGCTTCGGCGACCCGATGTTCTCCGGCGGGGTGCTCGTCGCGACGGCCACCGCCACCCGCGCCGCCGAGACGATCGACGCGGCGCTGAAGGCCCCGGCCGACGCCGACGCGCTGATCGACGAGTACTCGAACTACTTCAAGACCGGGTACGACACCTACATCCGGCTCATCCACGCCTTCTACGACGGCGAGCTGGTCTCGGTGGCCGCCGACGCCGGCCGGACCACCTCGCGCGACGCGCTGGAGCGCTACCTGATCCGCCTGATCGGCGGCGACTTCTGGAGCGAGCACAACGCGGTGGCGCAGGAGATGCGCCGTCGGCCGGAGTGGGACACCTTCGCGCCGTTCCAGCGGGTCTTCGGCTGCCCGTCCTACCCGCAGCTGGACGAGCACGACCGCAAGGAGCGGGCCGAGGCCCGGATCCTGCGGGTGACCACCGGCCAGTAGCGGCCGGCACGCTCCCGCACGCCCGGGATCCCGGCGGCCGACCGCCGCCGGGGCCCCGGGCGCGGCCCCGGGCGCGCACACCAACGGACAGCAGGAGCGGTACCGAGCAGCACGCGCGCCGCCGAGCGGGCGCGCACCACCGAACAGTCGGCGTGCCAGGTCTACAGAACAGGTTGAAGCGGCGTGAGAGAACAAGTTCCGGTGCGCATCGGCGACCGTTCGTACGACGTGCTCATCGGCCCCGGAGTGCGCTCCTCCTTGGCCGAGGTGATCCGCGGCCTGGGCGCCCGGCGGGTGGCGGTGGTGTCGGCGCGGCCCGCGGAGTGGGTCCCCGAGACCGGCGTCGAGACCCTGCTGCTGCCCGCCCGGGACGGTGAGCCGGACAAGAACCTGGCCACCGTCGAGGCGCTCTGCGCGGAGTTCGTGCGGTTCGGTCTCACCCGGTCCGACGCCGTGGTCTCCTGCGGCGGCGGCACCACCACCGACGTGGTCGGCCTGGCGGCGGCGCTCTACCACCGCGGCGTACCCGTCGTGCACCTGCCGACCACGCTGCTCGCCCAGGTGGACGCCAGCGTCGGCGGCAAGACGGCGGTCAACCTGCCGTCCGGCAAGAACCTGGTGGGCGCCTACTGGCAGCCCGCCGCGGTGCTCTGCGACACCGACTACCTGTCGACGCTGCCGCGCCGCGAACTGCTCAACGGGCTGGGCGAGATCGCCCGCTGCCACTTCATCGGCGCCGGTGACCTGCGTCCCCTCGGGCTGGCGGACCGGATCGCGGCCAGCGTGACCCTCAAGGCCGGCATCGTCTCGGCCGACGAGCGCGACACCGGGCCGCGGCACCTGCTCAACTACGGCCACACCCTGGGCCACGCCCTGGAGGTGGCCACCGACTTCGCGCTGCGCCACGGTGAGGCGGTCGCCGTCGGCACCGTCTTCGCGGGCCTGCTCGCCGGCGTGCTGGACCGGATCGACCCGGCCCGGGTGGACGAGCACCGGGAGGTCGTCGCCTCCTACGGCCTGCCGGGCGCGCTGCCCGAGGGCGTGGACCCGGCCGACCTGGTCCGGCTGATGCGCCGGGACAAGAAGGCCCTGAGCGGGCTGGCCTTCGTCCTGGACGGTCCCGGGGGCGCGGCACTGGTCCACGACGTGCCCGAGTGGGCCGTCGAGGAGGCCCTGGCGCGGATGGAGCGGCAGCCGCTCGCCCGCCTGATCGGGCAGGACGGCGACGGGCGGGGCGGCGACGGGCGGGGCGGCGACGGGCACGACCGCGACGGATCCGCCGGAACGGGAGCACCGGTGACATGAGGCACTCACCACAGCCGCCCGCCGGCCGGGCCCCGGAGCGGACCGGCCCCCCGGTGCGCCGGTCGCCGGCCGACCGCCTCGCCGCCGCACTGGCCCGCCCCGCGGCGCAGCAGCCCCGCTGGCCGGACGAGGACCGGGCCCGGGAGGTGCTCGCCCGGCTGCGCGCCGCCGCCCCGATCGTGACGCCCGCCGAGACCGCGCTGCTGTCCGAACGGCTCGCGGCCGTCGCCCGGGGCGAGGCGTTCCTGCTCCAGAGCGGGGACTGCGCGGAGACCTTCGCCGACAACACCGAGCCGCACCTGCGCGCCAACCTGGGCCTGCTGAAGCGGATGGCCCTGGTGTTCACCCACGCCACCGGGCTGCCGGTGGTGCCGGTCGCCCGGGCCGCCGGCCAGTACGCCAAGCCGCGCTCCCAGCAGGTCGACGCCCAGGGCCTGCCGGTCTACCGCGGCGACATCGTCAACGGCGTCGAACCCACCCTCGCCGCCCGTACGCCGGACCCGGAGCGGATGCTGCGGGCCCACACCGAGGCCGCCCGCACGATGGCCACCGCCCGCCGGCTGTGCCGCGAGGACCTGGGCGACCCGCACGCGCTGCACGCCGAGAACCTCCGCTTCGTCCGGAACTCGCCCGCAGGCGCCCGGTACGCGCCGGCGGTCGAGGAGATCGGCCGCGGCCTGCGCCTCATGTCGGCCCTCGGGGCCCGCGGGCGGACGGCGCGGCAGAGCGAGATCTACGTCAGCCACGAGGCCCTGCTGCTGGACTACGAGAGTGCCGTGCTCCAGGTGGCCGAGGACGGACCGGAGCCGCTGTTCTCCAGCGGACTGGCGCACTTCCTCTGGATCGGGGAGCGGACCCGCGGGCCGCAGGACGCCCACATCGCCTTCGCGGAGCTGCTGGCCAACCCGATCGGGGTGAAGATCGGCCCGGGGACCACACCCGAGCAGGCGGTCGAGTACGTGCGCCGGCTCGACCCGCACGGCACGCCCGGCCGGCTGACGCTGATCAGCCGGATGGGACACGCGCGGGTGCGCGAGGCGCTCCCGCCGATCGTCGAGAAGGTCACCGCCTCCGGTCACCAGGTGGTCTGGCAGTGCGACCCGATGCACGGCAACACCCGCACGGCGGACAACGGGTACAAGACCCGCCACGTCGACCACGTCGTCGCGGAGATCGCCGGCTTCCTCGACGTGCACCGGGCGCTCGGCACCCACCCCGGCGGCCTCCACCTGGAGGCGACCGGCGAGGACGTCACCGAGTGCCTCGGCGGGGCCCGGGGGATCGCCGAGCACGATCTGCCCGCCCGCTACCGGACCGCCTGCGACCCGCGCCTCAACGCCGAGCAGTCGATGGAAGTCGCCTTCACCGTCGCCGAGTCGTTCGCCGACCTGTTCCCGTCGGGCATCGCGCCCGGCCCCGAGAGGCTCCGATGACCGACACCCCGCGGCGCACCCCGGCCCCGCCGTCCGCCGACACGCCGCCGTCCGCCGACACGCCGCAGGGCGTGCCCGTCAGCGGTGCCACCCGCCTGTACGCGGTACTCGGCGACCCGGTCGCCCAGGTCCAGTCGCCCGGCCTGCTGAACCCGCTGTTCGCGCGGCTGGGCATCGACGCGGTGCTCGTCCCGGTGCACGCCCGGCCCGGCGACCTGGCGACGGTGGTCCGCGGTCTGCAGCACATCGGCAACCTGGACGGCCTGTTCGTCACCGTGCCGCACAAGGCCGCCGCCGCCGGCCTCGCCGACCGGCGCAGCCGCACCGTGGAGATCACCGGCACCGCCAACGTCCTGCGCCGCGAACCGGACGGCGGCTGGCTCGCGGAGAACTTCGACGGCTCCGGCTTCGTCGCGGGCCTGGCCCTGGCCGGCCACGACGTCCGCGGCCGCCGGGTCGCACTGGCCGGCGCCGGCGGGGCGGGCAGCGCCATCGCCGCCGCCGTGCTCGCGGCCGGCGCCGAGCGGCTCGCCGTCACCGACCCGGACGGGCCCCGGCTGGCCGCGCTGGTGGCCCGGCTGGCCGAGCACTGGCCCGGCCGGGTCCGGGCCGCGGCCGAACCGCCCTTGCACGACAGCGACATCGCGGTGAACGCCAGCCCGCTGGGCCTGCGCTCCGGCGACCCGTTGCCGTTCCGCCCGGACGCCCTCGCGCCCGGCGGCGTGGTGGCGGACATCATCATGAAACCGAGGGAGACGCCACTGCTGCGGCAGGCGGCCGCCCTGGGGTTCGACGTCCATCACGGAATCCACATGCTGAACGGTCAAGTGGACGAGTACCGCGCATTCTTCGGACTGCGCTGACCGGTGATCAGCAGGTCGGGGCCGACGACTACCAGACCGAGGGATGTGGGGCGCCGAGGATGGCGCCTACTGTGAGGCCGCAATACCTTGCGTGAAATCCCAGGGGCCATTGTTCCGCTTTCCGTCGGCCACGCGCCCCGCCCGCTCAATCCGCCCGGCAGTCCAAAAGCGGAGACCAGTTCGCAGCGGAGATTTGGAGAGACATGAACGCGCGACCGGCACCGGAATTCCCCTCCTGGCCGCAGTACGACGACGACGAGCGGAGCGGCCTGATACGCGCTCTGGAGCAGGGCCAGTGGTGGCGCATGGGCGGGGACGAGGTGAACTCCTTCGAGCGCGAGTTCGCCGACTACCACGGTTCGCCGCACGCCCTGGCGGTCACCAACGGCACGCACGCCCTGGAGCTGGCGCTGCAGTGTCTGGGGGCCGGTCCCGGTACCGAGGTCATCGTGCCGGGCTTCACCTTCATCTCCTCCTCCCAGGCCGCCCAGCGGCTCGGCGCGGTCGCCGTCCCCGTCGACGTCGACCCCGTCACCTACAACATCGACGTGGCCGCCGCGGCCGCCGCCGTCACCCCGCGGACCCGGGTGATCATGCCCGTCCACATGGCCGGGCTCATCGCCGACATGGACGCCCTGGGCAAGCTCTCCGAGGACACCGGGGTGCCGCTGCTCCAGGACGCCGCACACGCCCACGGCGCGCGCTGGCAGGGCAAGCGGGTCGGCGAGCTCGGCTCGGTGTCCGCCTTCAGCTTCCAGAACGGCAAGCTGATGACCGCCGGCGAGGGCGGCGCCCTGCTGTTCCCCGAGTCGGAGCTGTACGAGGCCGCCTTCCTGCGCCACAGCTGCGGCCGGCCGCGCACCGACCGCCGGTACTTCCACCAGATCGCCGGCACCAACATGCGGCTCAACGAGTTCTCGGCGTCCGTGCTCCGCGCCCAGCTGCGCCGCCTGGACGCCCAGACGGAGCTGCGCGAGCGGCGCTGGAACCTGCTGTCCGGCCTGCTCGGCGCGATCGACGGCATCGTCCCCCAGGGCACCGACCCGAGGGCCGACCGCAACTCGCACTACATGGCGATGTTCCGCGTCCCCGGCATCTCCGAGGAGGGCCGCAACGAGCTGGTGGACCGCCTGGTCGACGCCGGCCTGCCGGCCTTCGCCGCGTTCCGCGCGATCTACCGCACCGACGCGTTCTGGGAGACCGCCGCCCCCGACGAGAGCCCGGAGGCGGTCGCCGAGCGCTGCCCCAACACCGAGGCCATCAGCGCGGACTGCGTCTGGCTGCACCACCGCGTCCTGCTCGCCTCGGAGGACGCCCTGCACACCACGGCCGGGATCATCGCCGACGCAGTGGCAGCCCTGTGAGGCTTCGCACCGCTGTCGTCGGGCTCGGCTGGGCCGGTCGGGAGCTCTGGCTCTCGCGGCTCAGGACACACGAGGACTTCGACGTCGTCGCCGTCGTCGACCCCGACCCGGCGCTGCGGGCGGCGGTCGGCGAGGCGACGGGCATCCCCGCCCACGCGGCGGTGGACGCCCTCGACAGCCGCGACGTCGACGTCGCGGTCGTCGCGGTGCCCAACCACCTGCACGCCGAGGTGGCCGCGGCGCTGCTGCGGCGCGGCCTCTCGGTCTTCCTGGAGAAGCCGGTCTGCCTGACCGGCGCCGAGGCCGACACCCTGGCGCGGGCCGAGCGCGGCGGCGGCATGCTGCTGGCCGGCAGCGCCGCCCGGCACCGCGCCGATGTCCGTGAACTGGCCACGCTCGTCCCCGAGCTGGGGCGGGTACGGCATGTCGACCTGGCCTGGGTGCGGGCGCGCGGCGTGCCGAAGGCCGGCGGCTGGTTCACCCAGCGCAGCAAGTCCGGCGGCGGCGTGCTGGTCGACCTCGGCTGGCACCTGCTGGACGCGCTGGCCTCCCTGGTCGGCCCGGCCGAGTTCGCCCAGGTGGTCGGCTCGACCTCCGACGACTTCGTCAACGTCGGTGCGTGGTCCGCCGCCTGGCGCCAGGACCGGCCGGCCGACGCGCTCGCGGGCGACGTGGAGGACACCGCCCGCGGCTTCCTGATCCGCGAGGACGGCATCTCCGTCGCGCTGCGGGCCAGTTGGGCCTCGCACGAGGCGCTGGACGTCTCGCGGATCCTGGTCGAGGGCAGTGCCGGCAGCGCGGAGCTGCGCTGCACCTTCGGCTTCAGCCCCAACCGGCAGCCGGAGCCCGTCCTGACCCTGACGCAGGAGGGCACCACCCGTCGCATCCCGGTGCCCGCCGAGCCGATCGGGGCCGAGTACCGGCGTCAACTGGACGGCCTCGCGGCGCTGCTGGCCGACCCCGCCAACCGCGGCCGGGCCATCGCGCAGGCGCGTGGCACGGTCCAGCTCATCGAGAGTTTCTACGAGTCGGCCCGCGTCGCCGGCCGGGCGCGATCCGCCCGCCCGGCGACCACCCACGAGGAGGTGAGGACCTCATGACCGCCACATCGGCACCCGGGTCCGCCACGACCACGGACAGAGCAGCACAGCCCCGGCAGGCGGTCGTCTTCGACCTGGACGGGGTCATCGTCGACAGTTTCGCGGTGATGGGCCAGGCCTTCGCCATCGCCTACGCCGAGGTGGTCGGGGACGGCCCGGCGCCGTTCGAGGAGTACCAGCGCCACCAGGGCCGCTACTTCCCCGACATCATGCGGATCATGGGGCTGCCGCTGGAGATGGAGGCGCCCTTCGTTCGCGAGAGCTACCGGCTCGCGCACCAGGTGCAGGTCTTCGACGGCGTCCGCGAGCTGCTCCAGGAGCTCCGCGACCGGGGGCTGCGGCTGGCCATCGCCACCGGCAAGGCCGGTGACCGGGCCCGCTCGCTGCTCGACGGCCTGGGCCTGCTCCCGTACTTCGACCATGTGATCGGCTCCGACGAGGTGGCCCGGCCCAAGCCCGCCCCCGACATCGTGCTGCGCGCGCTGGAACTCCTGGACGTGCCCGCCGAGCAGGCCATCATGATCGGTGACGCGCCGACCGACCTGGCCAGCGCCCGCGGCGCCGGCGTCGCCTCGGCCGCCGCCCTCTGGGCCGGGCCCGACGAGGCGGAGCTGCTCGCGGCCGGCCCCGACGTGGTGCTGCGCCGCCCGGCCGAGCTGCTCGCCCTCTGCCCGGCCCTGACCGGGCGCTGACCCCCCCGCACCGGAGGCGGCACACACCATGCGGACCCGCGACGTCGGACCGGGCCACGGCACCGGGCAGCCCGCCGCGGGGCGCGCCGACGGCGCGCCCCGCTACCTCGGCATCGACATCGGCGGGACCAAGGTCGCCCTCCGGACGGAGTCGGCGACCGGCCCGGCCGAGGAGACCGCCTTCGCCTGGGGCCCGCGCCGCGGCGCCGAGCACGACCTGGCCCGACTCGCCGAGTGCGTGGGCGCGCTGACGGCCCGGACGGGAGAGCCGTTCCGGGCCGTCGGCGTCGCGATGCCCGCCACCGTCGGCCCGGACGAGCGGGTCACCGCCTGGCCCAGCCGGTCGGAGTGGACCGGCCTGCCGCTGGGCCCGGCGCTGCGCGCGCTCTTCCCCGGGGCGGCCGTCGCCTGGGCGGACGACGGCGACCTGGCGGCCCTCGCCGAGGCCGAGGCGGCGGACTGCGCGGACCTGCTCTACCTGGGTGTCGGCACCGGCATCGGCGGTGGCCTCGTGCTCGGCGGCCGGCTCTGCCCCGGGCCGGACCGGGGCTCCTTCGAGCTCGGCCACCTGGTCGTCCAACTCGACGGTCCCACCTGTGTCTGCGGTCGCCGGGGGTGCCTCCAGGCGACCGCCTCCGGGCCCGCCACCCTCGGGCGCGCGGCGCTGCTGCGCGGCGCGCCCGTCAGCTTCGACGAGCTGCGGGCCGGGCTGCGCGACGGGCAGAGCTGGGCCGTCACGGCGCTCGACCGGACCGGCTACGCCCTGGCCGCCGCCGCCACCGGCGTCACCGAACTGCTCCACCCCCGGCTCGCCGTCCTCGGCGGCGGCTTCGCGGCCGGTGTCCCCGAACTGCTCGACCGGGTGGCCGACCACCTCGCCGGGTTCGCCCGGCCGGGTCTGCCCCCGCTGCCGCTCGCCGCGGCCCGCCTGGGCGGCCTCTCCTCGCTGCGCGGCGCCGTGCTGCTCGCGCGCCGGCAGTAGGGCCGGCGGGACGGTGTCCGGCCGCTGACGGCCCGTCCGGCACCGCCGCGACGGCAGCACGGTCACGCCCGACACCACGGCCACGCCACACGGCCGCGCCCGACGGCACGGCCGCGCCTGACGCCACGGCCACGACCGGTCCCACGGCCCGCCCGGACCACCCCGGTCCGGACGGGCCTTCGTCGCGTCAGCCCCCGTGGCCGGCCGGGACGGCCGCCTCCAGCCGGGCCCGCAGCTCGTCCACCAGGGCCGCCGCGCCCTCCGGGCCCCCGGCCGTGCCGAACACGTGGTAGTCCGGGCGCACCAGCAGCGCACTCGCCCCGTACCGCGCCAGATACGCCCCGTAGACGCCGTCCACGTCCACCACCTCGACCGCCCCGGCGTCACCGGCCGCCCGCCCGGGGCCCGTCGCGGCGACTCCGTCGGGAGCCGGGCCGCCCGGCAGCAGGCGCACCACGTGTGCCTCCAGGCCGGCCAGGAAGGACAGCCGCTCCGCCCCGAGTCGGGCATCCGCCCCGGCCGCGAGGAGCAGCACGAAGCCGCGCCCGACCACCTCGTCGAACAGGCCGCTGCCGTCGGGGCCCGCCACCGCCCCCTGCGGTACCACCTCGCCGGCCGGTGCGGCCGGTCCGGCCCCGCCGGCGCGGTACAGCAGGCCCTCGCCGAGCGGCTTGGCCGGCTCCGGCCGGGTCGGCCCCCGGCCGCGCCGGTTGGCCAGCACCGTGGCATCCCGCTCGGCGGCGGCCGCCGGGTCCGTCACGCAGATCACCCGGCCCAGCTGGACCGAGCCCAGGATCGACTCCTTGACCTGCGCCCGGCGCTCCTCGGTGTAGCTGTCCAGCACCGAGTCGTCGGCGAGGCCGCGCAGGACCAGGTCCAGCTTCCAGGACAGGTTGACCACGTCCCGGATGCCCGAGCACATGCCCTGCCCGGCGAACGGCGGCATCAGGTGGGCCGCGTCACCGGCCAGCAGCACGCGCCCCACCCGCCACTGGTCGGCCCACCTGGCCTGGAACATGTACGTGGTGCTGCGCAGCAGGGTGGCGGTCTCGGGGGTGACCCCGAACGGGGCCAGCAGCCGCCACGCCGTCTCCTCGCGGTTCAGCTCGGCGGCGCGCTCGCCCGGCAGCCGCATGAACTCCCAGCGCCGGTGGCCGGGGCCGCTGCCCACCAGGGTGGTGGGCCGGGCCGGGTCGCAGATCTGCACGTTGGTCGGCACGAAGGCCCGCGGCTCGCGCAGCTCGACGTCGCACAGCAACCACTCGTAGGAGAACCCGAGGTCGGTGACGGGCACGTCGAGGTGCTCCCGGACGAAGCTGTTGGCGCCGTCGCACCCCACCACCCAGCGGGCCGAGACGCTCCGCACCGCGCCGTCCTCGTCCTCGGCCGTCACCACGACCCGGTCGCCCTGCTCGGCGATGCCGACGACCTGCCGGCCGCGCTCCACGGTGACCTCGGGCAGCTGCGCCGCCCGGGCGGCGAGCAGCTCCTCCAGGGCGGGCTGGTGCATGGTGTTGGCATCCGGCCAGCCGTACGGGCCGCGCGGCCGGAACTCGATGTCCAGCAGGGTCTCGCCGCTCGCCGTGCGCCACTGGTAGCCGGAGGCCGGTTCGGTGATCCGGTCCAGGTCGGGGCCGATGCCGCAGACGGCGAGCAGCCGGGCGGTCTCCCCGTCGAAGCTGGTGGCCCGGGGCAGCGTGTACGGGCGGCGGCGGCGCTCCAGCACCGTCGTCCGCCAGCCGCGCCGGGCCAGCAGGACGGCGAGCGCGGCCCCGACCGGTCCGTTGCCGACGACGACCACGTCCGCGTCCGTCGGGCCGGTCGAGGGCTCGTGCGGTGACACCTTGGGCATAGGGACCCCTCATCGCAGGGAGGCGGCGGACCGGTGCGGACCGGTGCACGGCGGGTGGGCACGGCGGCGGGAACACGGCGCGGAAGCGGGGGAGGTGCTCGGCCCGGACGCCGTGGCGGCTGTGCGCGGCAACGGGGCGCGACAGCCCTGACAGGAACATCGGACAGGAGTATCGGAAGACTACTATCGCGGCCTGCGGAAAGCGTCAACGTCCGCCCCGGGCCACCAGATCGGGGGATACCGGGACGGGCCCGGACCGGCTTAGTCTGCCCACGTCCCGAACAAACCGAGGACCCGTGCGGAGTCCGCCCACCATCGCCGATCGGCCTGTGCTGGGGAACGTGCCACGGACCGATGCCCGAAGGGAACCTCCCGGCATGGCGCAAGCGACGGCCCAGTACGACAAGTGGGTCAGTGTCTTCCATCCGGCGCCGAACAGCGCCGTCCGGCTCGTCTGCCTGCCCTACGCCGGCGGGTCGGCGAGCTTCTTCTTCCCGGTGTCGCGGGCGCTCGCCCCGAAGGGGATCGAGGTGCTGGCCGTCCAGTACCCGGGCCGTCAGACCCGGCACCAGGAGCCGGGCATCGACAACATCCCCGACTTCGCCGACCAGATCTTCGCGGCACTGCGGCACCTGGACGACAAGCCGCTCGCGCTGTTCGGCCACAGCATGGGCGCGGTGCTCGCCTACGAGGTGGCCCTGCGGATGCGGCAGGCCGGCCTGCCGACGCCGGTCCGGCTGTTCGCCTCCGGCCGGCGCGCGCCGTCCCGCTACCGCGACGAGAAGGTCCACACCGGCTCGGACGAGGACGTGGTGGCCGAGCTGAAGACGCTGAGCGGCACCAGCCAGGTGGTGCTGGCCGACCCGGAGATCCTGGCGATGATCCTGCCGGCGATCCGCAGCGACTACACCGCCGTCGAGCGCTACCGGCACGACCCCGACCAGGAGTTGGACTGCCCGGTGACGGTGCTCACCGGCGACGCCGACCCCCGGGTGTCGCTTGAGGAGGCGCGGGCCTGGGAGGAGCACACCACCGGGCCGACCGAGCTGGAGGTCCTCCCCGGCGGGCACTTCTTCCTCGCCGACCGGAGCGTCCAGGTGATCGAGATCGTGGCCCGGAGACTGACCGGGCAGGGCGTCGCAACCAACCGCTGAACCATCTCCCGGAATAGGTCGACATGCGAACCGCCGCACCCGTGCCGACGATCGGCCAGCATTCGCTCCTGGTGTTCCTGCTCCAAATAGCCGCCCTGCTGCTGCTGGCGCTCGTCCTCGGACGGCTGGCACAGCGCTTCAACCTGCCCGCGGTCGCCGGCGAGCTGTCCGCGGGGGTGATCCTCGGGCCGTCGATCCTCGAACCCCTGCTGCCCGGCTTCTCCGACTGGCTGCTGCCGCAGAAGCCCGACCAGATGCACCTGCTGGACGCCGCCGGCCAGCTCGGCGTGCTGCTGCTGGTCGGCGTCACCGGCGCCGAGCTGAAGTTCGGCCTGGTGCGGCGGCGCGGTCTCACCGCCGCCCGGGTCAGCATCGCCGGTCTGCTGCTGCCGCTGGGCCTCGGGATCGGCACCGGCTACCTGCTGCCCCGCTCGTTCCTGCCGGCCGGCGCGAACCCGGCGGTCTTCGCGCTCTTCCTCGGCGTGGCGATGTGTGTCACCGCGATCCCCGTGATCGCCAAGACCCTGCTGGACATGAAGCTGCTGCACCGCGACATCGGCCAACTGATCCTCGCCGCCGGGGTGGTCGACGACGTGGTCGGCTGGTTCCTGCTGTCGGTGGTCTCGGCGATGGCCACCGCCGGGCTGACCGCCGGTGTCGTCACCACCTCGATCCTGTACCCGATCGGGGTGGTGGTCTTCGCCTTCCTGATCGGCCGTCCGCTGGTCGGTGCGGCGCTGCGGGCGGCCGGGCGGTCGGAGAGCCCGGCGCCCACCATCGCCACCGCCGTGGTGCTGGTGCTGTTCAGCGCGGCCGCGACGCAGGCGATGCACCTGGAGGCCATCTTCGGCGCCTTCGTCTGCGGTGTCCTGATCGGCACCAGCGGCCAGTTGGACCACGAGAAGCTCGCTCCGCTGCGCACCACGGTGCTGGCCTTCCTGGCCCCGCTCTTCTTCGCGACCGCCGGTCTGCGGATGGACCTCACCGCACTGGGCCGTCCGGTCGTGCTGGGCGCCGCCGTCGCGGTGCTCGCGGTGGCGATCTTCGGCAAGTTCGCGGGCGCCTTCATCGGGGCCCGGCTCAGCCGGCTGAACCGGTGGGAGGCGCTGGCGCTCGGCGCCGGGATGAACTCCCGCGGCGTCGTCGAGGTGATCGTGGCGATGACCGGCCTGCGGCTCGGCGTCCTGAACACCGAGACCTACACCATCATCGTCCTCGTCGCGATCGTGACCTCGCTGATGGCGCCGCCCATCCTGCGGTACGCGATGACCCGCGCCGAGGAGGTCGCCGGGGCCGAACTCGGCCTGGGCGACAAGCAGGCCGACCCGGCAGGGGCGTCCGACCCGGCGCAGTCCCCCGACCGGGCGCAGTCCCCCGACCGGGCCCAGACCCCCGGCCCGGCGCAGTCCCCCGACCGGGCGCCCCGCGCTGTCCGCGTCTCCGACCAGCGAGGTGACTCATGAGTACCACCATGCTTCTCCTGAACGGCCCCAACCTCGGCATCCTCGGCCGGCGCGAGCCGGAGATCTACGGCACCGACACGCTGGCCGACATCGAGAAGGCCGTCGCCGAGGAGGTGAGCGGCCGGGGCTGGGACGTCCGCTCCATCCAGCACGACTCGGAGGGCGACCTCGTCCGGGCCATCCACGAGCACAGCGACAGCAGCGTCGGCGCGGTCGTCAACCCCGGGGCCCTGATGATCGCGGGCTGGAGCCTGCGCGACGCACTGGCGGCCTACCCGCGGCCCTGGGTCGAGGTGCACCTGAGCAATGTGTGGGCCCGCGAGCAGTTCCGGCACGAGTCGGTGATCGCCCCGCTGGCCGGTGGTGTGGTGGTCGGCCTCGGCGCGTTCGGCTACCGCCTGGCGGCCCAGGCCCTGATGCACCTGACCGCCGCCGACCGGTGACGGCCGGGCGGGCCCGCCCGGCCCGTCCGCGTCCCACGCCTTGCGAGGAAGGCCCGGCCCGTCCGGCCCGTCCGCATCCCACGCGTCGAGAGGAAGACCCGGCCCATGAGGCTCAAGCTCCACGAAGTCGGCGACGGCGACAAGGTCGCGCTGCTCGTCCACAGCATCATCTCCTCCGCGGACACCTGGAGCCGGGTGGCCCCCCGGCTGGCCGACCTCGGCTACCGGGTGATCATGCCGGACCTGCGCGGCCACGGCGACAGCCCGCACGCCGACACCTACACGCCGGAGGTGCTCGCCGCCGACCTGGTGGAGTCGCTGCCGGCCGGTGCCGACCTGGCGATCGGTCACTCGTTCGGCGCCTCGGTGCTCTCGCTGGCGGTGGAGGGGTTGCGCCCGGCCAAGGTCGTCTACAGCGACCCCGCCTGGCGGTTCACCGAGAAGGCGGTGGGCGAGATCCGGGAGTTCGCGAAGTTCACCAAGGTGGCGACCGCCGACGCCATCCGTCCGATGTTCCCCCGCTGGGCGCCCGAGGACATCGAGGCCGAGCTGGCCGGGTACGCGCGCTGGGACGTCACGGCGGTGGACTGGCTGGAGAGCACGCACGACTACGTCCCCGACCGGCCGCTCGTGCCGTCGTTGGTCCAGGGCGCCGGCGACCACCACCTCGTCCCGGACGAACTGGCCGCGACGCTGCGCGCGAGCGGGTTCGAGGTGCGGTACGTCCCGGACACCGGTCACTGCATCCACCGGGACGACCTGGACGGCTTCCTGGCGTCGCTCGACGGCTGGCTCTGAGTCGGTGGACGAAGGCAGTTGACGGTCATTCAGGTCGGTCGGGCGGCGACCCGAGGTGGTCCCCGGCCGACCGGCCGAGTGGTGATCGGCCTGCGTGGTAGTGTCGCCGAGTGAGCTCTGGCCGCCTTGATCACACCAGTGAAGGCACTTCCCCGACCGGCGGAACATCGCAGGTCGTCCACGGTTCGTTCGCCTTGCGGGTCGACTTCTCGGCACCCCCGGAGCGGGTCTTCGCCGCCTTCGCCGAGCCCGCGCTGCGCACCCGTTGGTTCCGCCTCCCCGGCTCCTCGAAGAACGCCACCCACGCGCTGGACTTCCGGGTCGGCGGCAGCGAGGTGGCGGCCAACCTGTTCGTCTCCGGGGACATCGAGGAGCGGCTCGAATACCGCTCCCGGTTCCACGACATCGTTCCCGACGAGCGCATCGTCTACGTCTACGAGGCCCATGTGGACGGCCTGCGCCGCTGGGTCTCCCTGGTGACGGTCGAACTCGCCGCCGAGGGCGGCGGATCGCGGCTCGACTGGAACGAGCAGTTCGCGTACCTGGTGCTGAGCGGGGACGGCACCCAGGACACCGCCCACCTCCGGGGCGGGACCAGGCTGCTGCTCAACGGCCTGTCCGGCGTCGTCGAGCCGGAGCGGTACCGGGGGCTGTCGAAGATCCGCCCCGACCTCGGCTGACCGCTCGTCAGTTCTTCTCGGAGTCCGGCACCTTGTGCACGGCGGTGTCCGCCGGCCGGACCGGTCGGCCGTCGGCGGCCAGCACGGCCAGGTCCCGCAGCGGTCGGTCGTCCCGCCGGTCCAGGAGTTCGGAGTGCGGCTCGCCGGGGTCGAAGAAGTGCCGCTCGCCCCACTGGCGGAGCGCCACGATCACGGGGAAGAGGTCCTCGCCCTTCGGGGTGAGCGCGTAGGCCTGGTAGGCGCTGCCGTCGGAGGCCGGTTCGACGGCGAGGATCCCGGCGTCGACCAGGGCGCGCAGGCGATTGCTCAGGATGTTCTTGGCGACGCCGAGGCTGCGCTGGAACTCGCCGAACCGGCGACTGCCGTCGAAGGCGTCGCGGACGATCAGCAGCGACCACCAGTCGCCGATCGCGTCCACCGAGCGCGCCACGGGGCAGGAGCTGTCGTCCAACCTGGTTCGCTTCACCATCTCCGGCCTCCTGGATACCGACCGCCGTTGTAGCTGGTTGCATGATGCTACCGCGCAAGCCTATCGTGCTGCCATGTCGGTAGCATCATGCAACCAGAATTCATCACGGGTCCTGACCCGTCCCCGCACGCTGCTGTTCGCCCTCGCCGGTGGGGCCACCGTGGCGAACGTCTACGCCGCCCAGCCCCTGCTCTACGCGATCGCCGACGAACTCGACATCGGCCGGGCCGCCGTCGGCGCGGTGGTGACCTGCACGCAGATCGGGTACGGGCTGGGCCTGGTCCTGCTGGTGCCGCTCGGCGACCTGCTGGAACGGCGGCGGCTGGTGACCGTGCAGGCCGTGCTGCTGGCGCTCGCGCTGACGGCGGTGGCCACGGCGGGCAGCGCGGCCGCCCTGCTGGCCGGTCTGATGGGGGTGGGTCTGCTCGCGGTGCTCACCCAGTCGTTGGTGGCGTTCGCCTCCGTCCTCGCCCCGGACGGTGAGCGCGGGCGGGTGGTCGGCACGGTGACCAGTGGCGTCGTCCTCGGCATCCTGCTGGCCCGGACGGTCGCCGGGGCACTGGCCGGCCTCGCCGGGTGGCGCGCCGTGTACGCGCTGTCGGCCGTGCTCACCCTGGTCCTCGCGGTGGCCCTGCGCCGCGCCCTGCCCCGGGCGACTCCCGGGGCCGCTGCGCCCCGGGCCGATGTGCCCCGGACCGCTGCGCCCCGAGTCGCTGCGCCCCGGACCGGCGGAGCCTGGGCCGGGGGCCGTTCGGTGGCGGCCGACTACCGCCGGGCGCTGCGTTCGCTCGCCCGGTTGCCGCTGCGGGAGCCGGTCTTCCGGCAGCGCGGGTTGATCACCCTACTGGTGTTCGCCTCCTTCAGCACGCTGTGGAGCTGTGTCGCGCTCCCGTTGAGCGAGGCGCCGCTGTCGCTCCCGTCCGCCGCCGTCGGAGCGTTCGGTCTGGCCGGCGCGGCCGGTGCGGCGGCCGCGGCTCCGGCCGGCCGGCTGTTCGACCGGGGGTTCGGCCGGTGGACGGTCGGCGCCGGCCTCGCCCTGCTGGCGCTCTCCTGGCTGCCGCTCGCGCTCACCCGGCAGTCGCTCTGGGCCCTCGGGTTCGGCGCGGTCCTGTTGGACTTCGCCGTCCAGGCCGTCCATGTCACCAACCAGAGCGTGGTGCTGGCCCTGGATCCGACCGCGGGCGGCCGGCTGATCGGCGGCTACATGGTGTTCTACTCGCTCGGCAGCGCGCTCGGCGCGATCACCTCCACGGCGGTGTACGCGGCGGCCGGCTGGTCCGCCGTCTGCCTGCTCGGCGCCGCGTTCAGCCTCCTCGCGCTGCTCGCCTGGGCGAGGACCCTGCGGCCTGCCCTGCGGTAGTCCCGGCCTGACGCCGGTCGCCACCCTGGGGGCGGCGGCCGGCGTGCGGCGCCCGGTGTGGCACCGGAGGCGACAACAGCGTTCTGGGCAATGACGAATGAGGGAGCGTCAGATGATCAGTGCGTCCGGGCCGGCAGGGTGACGACCTCCGCGTCCCCCTGGGTGGTGCCCGGTGCGACGGCTTCGGCCCGGCGTCGATGGGCGAGGGCGAGCAGCAGGCCGCCGGTCGCCGTGCCGACGAGGAGGACGAGCGCGCCCACCGAGGCCGCGCGGCCGACGGCGTCGGTGAACGCCGGGGCCACGTCCTGCGGTCGCGGGCGGCCGAGGGCGGCGAGGCGCTGCTCGAAGCGGCTGGTCATCAGCGTGCCGAGGATGCTGGTGCCGAGCACCGCGCCCACCTGGCGGGCGGCGTTGACCGTCCCGGCCGCCGCGCCCTCCTTGCCGCGCGGCACATGGCCGACCGCGAGGGCGGTCGAGGGCGCGTTGGCCAGGCCGCAGCCGAATCCGAAGGCCATCAGCGCCGGCGCGTAGCCGCCGAAGCCGTCGGACGGCCCGACGGTGGCGAACAGGGCGGCGCCCGCCGCCGCCAGCAGCAGTCCGGTGACGATCAGTTTCGCCGCCCCGAAGCGTGGCCCGAGCACCCCGGCGGCCACCGAGGCGAGGATGAACATGCCGAACTCAGCGAGGAGTTGGATGCCCACCTGGAGCGCGCTCAGCCCGCGTACCTGCTGCAGCCAGAGCACCTGGAGGAGGGAGAGGCCGACGAAGCCGAACAGGACGGTGCCGGCCAGCAGCAGCGCGGCGCTGTACGAGGGGTCGCGCATCAGCCGCAGGTCGAGCAGTGGGTGGCGGCGGCGGAGTTCGACTGCGGCGAAGACGGTGAGCAGCACGGCCGCGCCGAGGGCGGCGGCCAGGGGAGCGCCGCCGAGGTAGCTGTGGTGGCCGCCGTCGATCAGCCAGTAGATGAGCAGGGCGAGTCCGGCGGTGGCGAGGATCTGCCCGGCCCAGTCGAGCCGGACGCCCTCGGCCCGGGACTCGGGCACGCCGAACAGCGCGGCGGTGGCGGCGAGCGCCGCGATCACCGGGCCCAGCCAGAACGCGGTGTGCCAGCTCGACCAGCGCAGCGCCAGCCCGGCCGTGAGCGGCCCGAGGGCGAGGCCCAGGCCGGAGGCGGCGGCCCAGGCGGAGATCGCACCGGCCCGCCGCCGCGGGTCGGGGAAGGCGTCGGTCACCAGGGCGAGCGAGCTGGGGGTGATCAGCGCGCCGCCGAGGCCCGCGACCGCCTGCCCGGCCAGGACGGTGGACAGGCTCCCGGCGAACACCAGGACCACGCCGCCGGCGGCCATCGCGAGGGTGCCCAGCAGGAAGATCCGGCGCCGCCCCCAGCGGTCGGCGAACGCGCCGGCGCCGAGCACGACGGAGGCCACCACCAGGGTGTACATGCTCGGGACCCAGACCAGGTCGGCGGAGTCGAGGCCGAGATCCGTACGGACCGCGCCCAGGGTGCCGATGGTCTGGGTGGTCTGGACGAACACGGTGAACAGGCCGAGGCAGGCGGCGAGCAGGACGGTCCCGCTGCGGTCAGTGCGCGGCATCGGGCACCTCCGGGGTGTGGGACGCGGCGGGGCGGGGGACGGGCACGAGGACTCCAGGGCGGTGGCGAATGGGTTGGTTTGATTTCGCGACTCACCCTAGCGTCAGTGCGTTTGATAATCCAACCTTCAAGGGTCGGTGCCGACAGGAACGCGGCGGGGGGGGCCCGCGGGGGGGGGGGGGCCCCCCCCCCCCGGGGGGGGGGGGGGGGACGGGGGGGGGGGGGCCCCCCGGGGCGGGGGTTTT
>NZ_JBHYYB010000011.1:99567-125306 GCF_042752535.1 Kitasatospora sp. NPDC059327
TTTCTCACACAAACCCCTCCGGGGGGGGGCCGCCGCCGGGGGGGGGGGGGGCCCGGGGGGGGGGCCGCCCCCCCCCCGCCGCGAGGGGGAGTCGGTGGGTCAGCTGGGCGTGCTGCCCGACGGGGTGACGCAGGGCGGCAGGGTCGAGGGCGAGAGCGTCGCGCAGGTCGCCGTCGCGACGGCCGACCGCGAAGCCGAGGTCGTGGTGCCGGTGGCCGTCGCCGCGTTGGTGGTGGCCGTCGCCGTGTTCGCGGTGGCGGTGGCCGTGGACGGCGCGACACTCGCGGTGGACGGCTTCGCGCTCGCCGTGGACGGACCGGACGAGCCCGGCGGGGAGGACGAGGAGGCGCCGGCGGAGCTGCTCGACGAGGAGGCCGAGGCCGACCCGTTGCTCGCCGAGGACGACGGACCGGACGGCGAACCGGAGGAACTGGACGCCGAGGCCGACCCGGTCGACGGACCGGTCGAGCCCGAGGTCGACCCGGAACCGGCGCCCGAGGTCGAGGCCGAGCCCGAACCCGACGTGCTGGCCGAGGTGGAGCCGGACACCGAGGCCGACGGGGAGACCGGGGGCATCGGCGCGGCCGGCGGAATGCCCGGCGCCAGGTCCCGCGGCGGCACGACCGGCCGGTCCTCCACCCTGATCTGCCCGGTCACCCGGGCGAACCAGCCACCCGTGTCGATGTTCACCAGCACGAACTCGGTCACCGGCTTCGGCGCCGCCACCACGATGACCAGCGAGGTCGGCTGGAAGCCGGTCCAGGACTTGCCGGTGTACTTGGCGTCGCTCACCAGCTCCGGCGGCTTCAGCGGGTTCCCGCAGCCGCAGCGCACCCTCGGCACGCCCTGCGCGTCCACCAGGACGGAGGTGCCCGCCTGCAGCACCGACTGGTAGGCGACCGCCACCCCGCCCTTGTAGCCGTGGTTGGTCACCCGGGTGTCCACCCGCAGGTAGGCCGAGGTCAGCGAGCGCATGTAGCTCGGGATCGCGGACTGCTCGATCCCCTGGGCCGAGGCCCAGGCCCGGCCGGTGTCCCCGGTCGAGGTCATGGAGATCAGCTTCTCGGTGTCGCAGGCCGGCTTGGACATCGCGCCCGCGTAGAGCCCGGCCGACGAACCCTGCACGGTGTGGATGCCGGCCGGAGAGGTCGCGGTGCTGCCCGGCGTGCCACCGGTCGGCTTGGCGGAGCCGGCGCTCTGGGTGCCGCCGGTCGGCTTGGCCGCGGCGGTGGTCGGCTGCGGAGCGGAGACGGCGGTGGTTTCCACCGACTGGGTGAACGGCGCCGCCCCCGGATCGCTCGGCGACTGCAGCGCCACCTCGTTGGCGGCCGGAATGGCGTCCGTGGCCTGCCCGCCCCCGCCGCCGGTGCTGTTGACGATCAGCACCGTCGCCAGCACGGCCAGCCCCGCCGTACCCGCGGCCAGCGCCAGCTTCTTGCCGGAGCGCCACCAGGGCGTCGGACGTCCGCCGCCCGGCCCGCCCGCCGCGCCCGAGGAGGAGCCGCCCGGCCCGGACGGCGGAACGGACGGCGGTCCCGGCGGGCCGCTCGACGGCGGCCCGGAGAGCGGGCCCGACGGCGGGCCGGAGGGCGGCCCGGTCGGCGGCCCGGAGGTGGGCGGTTGGGAACTCATCGAGGCTCCGTTTCGCGGGCGGCCGGGGAAGCGGCCGGCGCGGAACACTGCGGCCACTGGCTTCCATTTCTGCCCCGGCCGGGCATCCGCCGCAACAGCACGCCGCTCCCCGGTCGCCGTGCGCACACAGCGCGCGGGAACCGGTCCTGGGTGAGGCTGGACCCAGACGCGAGGGGGATACCCGAGTCCACCAGGAGCCCGTATGCCTCAGGAGCCCACCACCACGGCCCCCGGCCCGCCCGGTGTTCTGCGCGGCTGGCTGGACGCGCTGGCGGTCGTCCTCGCCGGGATCGCGGCGATGGCGGCGGTCGCCGCGCTCGGCCTCTGGGCGGCCGGCGCCGACTCGCTCCCGGGCGGCGGGTTCCCCTACGTCCTCGCCGGCGCGCTGGCGCTCGCGGTCGGCGGCTCCGTGCAGCTCGACGGCGGCGCGGGCTTCTTCGCCCAGGTGGACGCCGGGATCACGGCGATGCCGCTGAGCGTGGGACTGGTCGGCGCCCTGGTCATGGCAGAGGTGTTCCTGCGTCAGCTGCGCTTCCGGGCGGTCGCCGGCGGCGTCGAACTGCTCGGCCGGGTGGCCCGGACGGCGGCCGTCTGGGTGGTGGCCCTGGTGCTGCTCACCCTCGCCGCCCGGCACACCTTCGTCGTCCCGCTCGGCAACGACCTCGCCCAGCAGCTCGGCGGCGCCCTCGGCCTGACCCCCGAGATCGGTTTCCACGCGGAGGCGGCGACCACCGTCGGCCTCGGGCTGCTCTGGCTGCTGGTGGTGCTGGCGCTCACCTTCGCGGTCTCCCGGCGGGCGCCGCTGCCGCGCGGCCTGGTGCCGTTCCAGCAGGCCGTCCGGCCGGCCGCGTTCGCGATGCTGCTGGTGCTGCTGGTCTGCGTGGCGATCGGGCTGGTGGCGGGCCTGGTCACCGCCGTCGTGCACGGCAACGCGCGGGAGACGCTGGCGCTCCTGCTGCTGGCGCTGCCCAACCTGGTCTGGCTCGCGCTCGGGCTGGGGCTGGGCGCGCAGTGGCACGGCCATCTGGTCGGGGCCCTCGGCCTGCCGGTCCCCGACGCGCTGTCCACGGTGCTGCGCGGGCCGGACGGGTCGGCGGCCACCATCGATCTGGGCACCCTCGCGGAGCAGAACGGCCTGGTCTGGCTGCTGCTGCCGATGGCGGCCGTGCTGCTGCTGGCGGCGGGATTCCTCACCGCCTACCGCTCGCCGCGCGAGGTCCGGCTCTGGCAGCACGCCGTCCGGCTGGGCGCGGCGGCGGCGGTGACCATGCTGCTGGTGGGCGTCTGGTCACGGGTCTCCGCCGCCTACGGCCTCTCGGTGCTCGGCGTGGGCGTCGGGGAGGGCGGGCTGGGTGACCTCCTCGGCTCCGTCCTGGGGGACACCGGCCCGGCGGCGAGTCTCGGCGGCGGGTCGCTCTCGCTCAGCCCGCAGTTGTGGGTGGCGGTGCCGCTGGCGGCGGCCTGGGGGGTGGTCGCCGGCCTGCTGGGCGGGCTGCTGGCGGCCGGCCGGGGCCGGCGCGGCGAGATCCCGGCCGACGACCGCTGAGACCGGCCCCCGCTGCGCTCTGCCGCCCCCCGTCTACCCCCCGCCGGGCCCCCGCCGCGCCTCAGCGCGCCCGGGGGTAGACGATCGGGGTCGCCCAGGACGGTGGCTCGGGCACCGGAGGCGAGGCGCCCGGGCGGCTCCGGCCCGCGCGGGGGAGTACCTGGGTGGGCGGTCCGTCACCCTGCCACCCGGTGGCCGGGCCGGGGGCGTCGGCGTCGGCGGAGCGCAGCTCGGCCACGAACTGCAGGCAGCTGGAGTACCGCTCCTCGGGTGACTTGGCGAGTGCCCGGGCCACCACGGCGTCCACCGCCTCGGACAGGTCCGGGCGGTGGTCGCGCAGCGTCGGCGGCGGGTCGTTGAGGTGGGCCCAGAGCAGGGCGAGGTCACTCTCCCGGCGGAACGGCGGCGTCCCGGCCAGCATCTCGAACACCACGCACCCCAGGCTGTACTGGTCGCAGCGCCCGTCCAGCGGCCGCCCGGAGATCTGCTCGGGTGCCGCGTAGTCCAGGGTGCCGACGATCTGGCCGACGGTGGTCAGCCCGCTGAGCGAGAGCGACTTCTTGGTGAGGCCGAAGTCGGCCAGGTACAGGTGCTCCGGGTGTTCGCTGTCCGTCCCGGCGGCGACCAGCACGTTGCCGGGCTTGACGTCCCGGTGGACCAGGTCGTGGTCGTGCGCGGAGTCCAGCGCGGAGCCGATCTGCAGGGCGAGCCGGGCCGCCCGCCCGACCGCGAACGGGCTGCCCCGGTTCATCAGCCCGCGCAGGTCACCGCCGTCGACGAAGCGCATCGCGATGAACAGGATGCCGTCCGTCTCGCCCGCCTCGAACACCGGGATGATGTGCGGGTGGTCGATCGCGGCGGCGGCCTCCGACTCGTGGATGAACCGCTGGCGGAACACCTCGTTGCGGGCGAGCTCGGGCGCCAGCAGCTTCACCGCGACCGTCCGGCCCAGCCGCAGGTCCTTGGCCCGGTAGACGACGGCCATGCCGCCCCGCCCGATCTCGGCCTCCAGCCGGTAGCCGGCCAGCCGTCGGCCGACCATGCCGGACGGCAGGCCGGGAGCCTCCTCGGTGCGCGGCACCCCTTCGGCGGACTCCCGTTCGGCCGGCCGGTCCGGGGGGATCACAGCTCACCCGTCCGGGTGGGCTCGTACCCGCCCGCGGCCGGGCCCGGGGCCGGTCCGGGGGCGGCGTCGGGCGCCGTGCCGGCGGCCGGGCCGGGCGTCGCGCCGGGGGTGGCCCGCGGCCGTCCGGAGGCCGCGTACGTCTGGAGCTGGAGGCCGTCGCAGTAGCACCACCGGTCGTGCACCGGGTCGAACACCCAGAGCGCCTCGCCGTCGACGACCAGGCCGACCCGCAGGCCGCGGGTCCGCTCCCGGAACGTCTCCAGGTCGGCGCTGCCGGCCGCGAGGTCCTCCAGCAGCGCCCGGTAGCGGGCCAGCACGCCCTCGGCCTCGGCGAGCGCCGGGCGGGGGTCGGCCGTCCGGGCCGGCGGACCGGTGGCGTCCGGCGGCGCCGCGGGGAGGTTGATCAGCAGCCGGCCGTCCACCCAGGTGCTCCATCCGTTGGAGCAGAGCACGTTCCCCCAGTCGCCCTGCCGGCCGAGCAGCCGGACCGGCAGCAGCGCGTCCAGCCGGGCCGACGGCTGCGCCGGGTCCGGGGCCGCCCAGGAGGCCATCCCGTCCGGTGGGGCGACATGGGTCGGGCGGAACGCGAATTCGTCCATGGGCTCCGTCCATCGGAGGGCACTTCACCACCGCGTGGGCGCTCCTGGATGAGCGCTTTCGCGTGCTCACGTCCGCGGGATCACTTCCGCATGATCGCGGGCTCCTGCCGGCGCAGCAGCGCGAGCACGACGCCGCCGAGCAGCGCCGAGAGACCCACCAGGATGCCGAGGCACTGCAGCCAGCGGGTGCGGTCGGGCCGGAACAGCGGGTCCGCGGTGATGGCGGTCGGGAAGACCGTGTGCAGGTCGACGGTCTGGGCCATCGCGGCCAGACCCCAGCGCGAGGGCACCAGCCAGGCGAACTGCTCCAGGCCGGGTACCCCGTGCAGCTTCAGCATGGCGCCGCTGAAGACGATCTGCACCACCGAGAGGAGCACCAGCATCGGCATGGTGGCCTCCTCCTTGCGGACCAGCGCGGAGACCAGCAGGCCGAGCATCATCGCCGAGAAGGAGAGCATCGCGACGGCCAGGATCAGCTCGGCCAGCGGCGGCAGCACGACACCGCTGTGCACCTGGACGCCGTTGGGGAGCGTCGGACTGAGGTCCACCCCGGCCAGGCCGACGGTGGTCAGCACGGCGGCCTGGGCCACCGTGACCGTGCCCAGCACCACCACCTTGGAGACCAGGTAGGCCGATCTGGAGAGCCCGACCACCCGCTCCCGTTGGTAGATCGGCCGTTCCTTGACGATCTCGCGCACCGCGTTGGCGGAGCCGGTGAGGAGCCCGCCGATGCAGAGCGTGAGGACCACGTTGATCGCGTTGTCGGGGGAGATCCGGCTGCCGGCCATCGCCCGGCACATCACCCCGATGATGAACGGCAGGGCGATCATCACCGTGAGGAAGAGCCGGTCGGCCGCCAGCACGGCGGTGTAGCGGCGGACCAGGGTGGCCAGCTGGGAGAACCAGCCCTGCGGCTTCTCCGGCCCGATCGGGCTCCCGGTGCCCGCGGCGGCGCGCGCGGCGGGCACCGCCCCCACCGCCCCGGCGGCCACGTACCGCTGGAACTGCGGGGACTCCCGGAACCGGCGCTGCCAGGCGGCGTGGTCCTCGCTCTCGAAGGCCTCGAAGGCCTCCGGCCACTCGGCGTAGCCGAAGAACGCCAACGCCTCGCCGGGCGGGCCGTAGTAGGCGGTACGGCCGCCCGGGGCCAGCACCAGCAGCCGGTCGCAGACGGACAGGCTCAGCACGCTGTGGGTGACCACGACGACCGTGCGGCCGTCGTCGGCGAGGCTGCGCAGCATCGTCATCACCGAGCGTTCCATGCCGGGGTCCAGCCCGGAGGTCGGCTCGTCCAGGAAGAGCAGCGAGGGCTTTGTGAGCAGTTCCAGGGCGACACTGACGCGCTTGCGCTGGCCGCCGGAGAGGCTGGAGATGACCAGGTCGGCCCGGCTGTCCAGGCCGAGTTCGTGGATCACCTCGTCGACCCGGGTCTCGCGCTCGCGCGGGGTGGTGTCGCCGGGGAAGCGCAGTTCGGCCGCGTAGGAGAGCGCGCGGCGGACGGTGAGCTGGGTGTGCAGGATGTCGTCCTGCGGCACCAGGCCGATCCGGCGGCGCAGTTCGGCGTAGTCGCGGTAGAGGTCGCGCCCGTCGTACAGGACGGTGCCCTCGTCGGCCGGACGCAGCCCGGTCAGGGCGTTGAGCAGGGTGGACTTGCCGGCGCCGCTCGGGCCGGCCACCGCGAGCAGGGCCTTCTCGGCGAGCGGGAAGCCGACGCCGTCCAGCAGCACCCGGTGCTCGGGGCCGACCCGGACCACCAGGCCCTGGACGTTGAGCGAGATCTCGCCGGTGTCGGTGTACTCGACCAGCTCGTCGCCGGAGAGGCAGAACGCGGAGTGGCCGATGCCGACGATGTCGGCCGGGCCGACCGGGGCCCGGTTCACCGGGCGGCCGTTCAGGTAGGTGCCGTTGTGGCTGGTCAGGTCGACGATCTCGTGGCCGCCGTCGGGGAGCGTGCGCAGTTCGGCGTGGTGGCGCGAGACCACCAGGTCGTCCAGGACGAGGTCGTTGTCGTCGGCCCGGCCGATCCGCACCGTGCGGCCCGGCAGCCGGATGATCGCGCTGGGCCGGCGGAAGACGCCGGAGGCCTGGGGGGCGATCAGTGACGGTCGCTCGGCGGCGGCCGGCGCGGGTACCCCGGCGAAGGTCGCGGACGGGCCGTCCGCGGGGTTGCCGAACCGCAGCAGGGTGCCGGGGCCGACGTCCTCGTGGTCGATCCGGCGGCCGTCGGTGAAGGTGCCGTTGGTGCTGCCGACGTCGTCCAGCCGCCAGTGGCCGTCGCTGGTGTGCAGCACCGCGTGGTGCCAGGAGACCCGTGGGTCGTCGAGGACGATCTCGCTGGTCGGGTCGCGGCCGACGTGGTAGGACCGGCCAGGATCGATCAGTTGCGAATCCTGGTCGGTGACGAGAACCAGAGGCGGCGCGACGGGCGCGCCAGCGCGCTCTCCCATGGCTCGCATTCTAGTCCGGCCGGGGCGCCCCGGCTTTCCGGCCCGGACCGGTCACGGACCGGTCGCGCATCGACTGCGCATCGACTGCGCATCGACCGCGGATCGACCGCGGATCGACCGCGGATCGACCGCGGATCGACCGCGGATCGACCGCGGACGGGCCGCGGACCGGCCCCGGGCGGGTGCCGGATCGGTCGTGGACCGACCGTGGACCGACCGTGGACCGGACCGGACAAGTGGACTGGACCACTGGATCCGGACCGGTCCGCTGCCCTATCGTTTCCCCCATCGTCCGGCGCATCTGCCCCGCCGTCCGGCGCGTCTGCCCCCGTCCGGAACGATCCGGACCGCCCCCGCGACCCCCCTGGATGGACCGATGAGCCTCTGGCCGCAGTTGCGCGATTCCCGGCTCGTCCGGGCCGGCCGGGCCTCCGGGGCGCGGCTGCGCTGCGGGCTGATGGACACCATGCTGGCCGACCTCTCGGTCTCGGTCGTCCTCTTCTTCGAGCAGACCCTGGACGAGGACCGGCTCGCCGCCGGCCTCGCCCGCGCACTGGCGCAGGTCCCGGTCTTCGCCGGGCGACTGCGCACCGTGGGCGAGGAGTTGACCGTCGTCTGCGACGACTCCGGTGTGCCGATGGACAGCTACGACGTCGACGGCACGCTCGCGGAGGCGATGGGCCGGGTCACCTCGGCCGGCGCCGGCCTGGTCGACCCGGTGGACGCCCCGGCCGCCCGGCTCGGCGGCGTCCCGTTGTTCACCGTCCGGATCACCCGCCCCTCGGCCGGCGGCACGGTGCTGGGCTGCTCCTGGCACCACGCGATCGGGGACCTGCAGAGCTTCATGCTGCTGATGCGGGCCTGGTCCGCCGCGGTCGAGGGCGGGGAGCTGCCCGAGGCCGAACTGGTCGAGGACCAGGACGCCCTGCTGGCGAAGGTGCTGCCCGCCGAGGACTGCGGGCGGCCCGGGTTCCGGCTGCCCGACCCCGCCGAGGCCGCCCTGCTGGCCCGCGAGGTGGCGGCCGGTCCGCGCGCCAACCGGACCGTCCAGCTGTACTTCGGCGAGGCCGAGATCGCCCGGATGCGCGAGGAGTTCAGCGCGACGGCGGGCCGAAGACTCTCCTCCGGCGACGTGCTCTGCGCCCACGTCGTCAGTACGATCAGGGCCCTGGACGAGGACGACGAGACCCGCTGGCTGACCGTCCCGGTCAACGCGCGCCGCCCGCTCGGCCTGCCGCCGACCCTGGTCGGCAACCTGCTGGGGGACGTCCATCTGCCGCACGCGCCGCAGGACGGGCCGGCCGCCCTGGCGGCCGCGCTCCGGGGGGCGCTGGAGGACTTCGCGGACGGGCACCTCAACCTCCGCTCCAACCAGGCCTTCCTGGAGGCGATCGGGCGGTCCCGGCTGCGTGACTGCGTGCCGCTCGGTTTCGACCCCGCGCACCGCCGGTTCAGCTTCTCCAACTGGAGCCGGTTCGGCGCGTACGAGGTCTCCTTCCAGGGGCACCGGCCGGTGTTCTTCAGCCCGGCCGCCAACTACCCGCTGCCGTGGGTCTCCTGGACGGTCGAGGGGTTCCACGGGGTCGGCTCGCTCACCACGGCCGTGCTCCCGGCGCGGCTGGCCGCCCGGCTGCGCGGCGCCGAGGGACGGGCGGCGCTGCACCGCTTCCGTGACCCGGCCGACGTGCTGCCCGCGGCGGCCGGCGCCGTTGCCAAGGTGCTCTGACGCACCGGCCGGTGCGGCACCACGACTGAGGGGGAGAGCCCGCGGGCCCTCCCCCTCACGTGTCGTCACCGGGCCGGTCAGGCCGGGAAGGCCGCCTCGATCGCCGTCCAGAGCTGCACCCGGGCCTTGAGCGCGAGCCGGACGGTGTCCGCGCAGGCGGTCCACTTGGCGTCGTCGTCGCCGCAGAGGTCGATCAGCATCTGCATCGCCATCGGGGTGTGCTGCTCGCCGTCCACCTCGATGTGCCGGGCCAGGTAGTCCTTGAAGACGGTGAGCGCGCCGTCCGGGTCCTCGATCTTGATGACCTGGGCGAACATGTCGGGGATGAGGTCCTCGCGGCCGAAGGCGAACGCCGCCGCGCGGCAGTGCACCGGCGCGTTCTCGATGATCTCCCAGGTGGTCGCGGTGAAGTCGACGGCGGCCTGCGGCACCCCGGCCTTCTTCAGTGCCTCGGGCACCGGGGTGCCCGCGCGCAGCAGCTCCAGGAACGCCTCCACCGGTGCCGGGTCGGCGCCGGCCTGCCGCATGCCCTCGACGTACAGCTCGAAGTGGCTGGTGAAGCCCTCGCCGAGCTCGTCGCTCTCCTCGACCAGCACGATGTCGTTGATCAGACGACGGCTGGCGGTCGGGCCGTTGGGGATCCAGGGCACGTCGACGCAGGTCAGCTCGCGCTGCAGGCTCTTCAGCAGCGACATGAAGTCCCAGACGGCGAAGACGTGCCGGTCCAGGAAGGTCCGGACGTGCCCGATGCTGGTCAGGCCGCCGTAGACGGTGTGGCCGACGACCTCGCGGCGCAGCGGGTCGATGGCCTCCTGCAGGCCGGACAGGCCGGGGTGCGAACGGTCCCAGTGGTAACGGCTGTTGGACATGTGACGCTCCTTCACGGGGGGACGGGATTCTGCCACGGGAGCCGCGCGCCGGACAGGGGTCGCGCGGTCGTTCGGGCTGTTCTGTGCTGACGGGCTACTTCATGACGGCGCGCAGGGCGTGCCGCAACTGCTCCCGGCCGGGCTGGAGGGCGCGGTCGAGGGCGGGGGAGAACGGCAGCACCGCGCCGTCGGGGCGGGTGATCCGGCGGGGCGGTGCGATCAGCCGCATCTCCTCCGCGGCCGTGGCCAGCACCTCGGCGCCGATCCCGCAGCTGCGGTTGGAGTCGTCGACGACCACCAGCCGGCCGGTGCGCTCCAGGGAGGCGGCGAGCGCCTCCCAGTCGAAGGGGTACAGCGTGCGCGGGTCGAGGACCTCGACCGAGATCTCGTCGGCGAGTTCGGCCGCGACGGCCAGCGCGTCGTGCACCAGGTGGCCGACGGCGACCAGGGTGACATCGGTGCCGGGCCGGTGCACGCGCGCCGAGCCGAGCGGAATCGGCTCCAGTGCCCAGGTGACCGTCTCCCGCACGGCGAGTGCGGCGGCCGGCGCGAACACCACCACCGGGTCCGGGTCGCGCACGGCCGAGCGCAGCAGGCCGTAGGCGTCGGTCGGCGTGGCGGGGACCACGGTCTTCACCCCGGCGTGCGCGAACAGGCTGTAGGGGTGGTCGGAGTGCTGGCCCGCCCAGCCGTCCCGGGAGCCGGACCCGGGGACGACGCAGGTCAGCGGGACACTCGCCTGGCCGCCGGTCATCAGCGAGAACTTGTGCGCCTGGTTGACGAGTTGCTCGAAGACGAGGAAGAGCAGCGAGGGGATCTGGAACTCCAGCACCGGCCGCCGCCCGGCCAGGGCCGCGCCGATCGCCATCGAGGTGAAGGCCTGTTCGGAGAGCGGGGTGTCGACGATCCGCTCCGGCCCGAACCGGTCGAGCAGTCCGAGGGTCGGGCCGGCCAGGCCGGCGCCGATGTCCTCGCCGAACACGCAGACCGCGGGGTCGTCGGCCAGTTCGTCGGCCAGTGCCCGGTTGAGCGCCTTGGTGTAGGAGAGCCTGGTCATCCCGTCGCCCCCGCCCGCGGCCGCCGTCCGTCGGCGTAGAGATAGTCCAAAGCGCCCTCCAGGTCCGGGAGTTCGGAGGCGAGTGCGAACTGCTCGGCCTCCGCGAGCTCGGCTGCGACGGCGGCGTCGATCGCGCCGGCGGTGGCCGCGCCGATCGCGGCGGCGGCGGGCAGCAGCGGATCGCGGGCCTGCCAGTCGGCGACCTCCTCCGCGCTGCGGTAGCGCAGCTTCATCCGGCGCTCCATGGTGTGGTGGCCCTCGAAGCGGTAGGTGCGGCACTCCAGGAAGGCCGGCCCGCCGCCGGCCCGCGCCCGGGCGACGGCCTCCTCGGCCGCGGCCCGGACGGCCTCGGTGTCCATCCCGTCGACGGTGACGGCGGGGATTCCGAAGGCGGCCGCCCGTCCGACGGCGCTGCCCGCGACGGCGGTGGCGGCGGGCAGGGTGGTCGCGTAGCCGTTGTTCTCGCAGACGAAGAGCACCGGCAGCCGCCACATCGCGGCCAGGTTGAACGACTCCAGCAGCACGCCCTGGTTGAGCGCGCCGTCGCCGAAGAAGGAGACCGCCACCCGGTCGTCGCCGGCCTGCCGGGCCGCCCAGGCGGCGCCGACCGCGATCGGTGCGCCGGCGCCGACGATGCCGTTGGCCCCGAGGATGCCCAGCGAGAGGTCGGCGGCGTGCATCGAGCCGCCCCGGCCCCGGTTCAACCCGCCGACCCGGCCCGCCAGTTCGGCGAGCAGGCGGCGCGGGTCGACGCCCCGGGCGAGCACGTGGCCGTGCCCGCGGTGGGTGGAGGTGAGCCGGTCGCCCGGGCCCAGCGCGGCGCAGACACCGACCGCGACCGCCTCCTGGCCGATGTACGGGTGGATGCCGCCGGTGATCACCCCGGACTTCACCAGGCCCAGCGCCAGTTCCTCGAAGCCGCGGATCAGCCGCAGCATCCGGTAGCGCTGCGCGGGCGTGCCGAGCGGCGCCACCCGCGTGCCGCCGTCCGGGGCGGGCGCGGCGTCGGGGGCCTCCGCCGCCGCGGCGTCGGCCGCCGCCGTCACGGGGTGCCCCGCCAGAGCGTCGGGCAGATGTCCGGGTCGGCGTAGTCCGGCCGGTCGTCGGCGGTGCGGCGGACCACCACGTCGTGGTTGTAGACCACCGTGCCGCCGTCCGGCCTGGTGTGCCGGCGGTACTCGTTCGCGCCGTCCTGCAGGTGCAGCGAGATCGCCCGGCGCGGGGCGTCGGAGAGGTTGGCGCCGCTGCCGTGGTAGGTCCGGCAGTGGTGGAAGCTGACGTGCCCGCGCGGGATCTCGATCGGGACCTTGCGCACCTGCTGCCCGTTGTGGTGCGCGTTGGCGGCCAGGATCGACTCCAGCTCGGAGCGGTCGCGGTGGGCGAAGTGGCGGGTGGAGTCCTCGCCGGAGTCCAGCTCACGCCAGCGGTGGCTGCCGTCGATCATGGTGATGGTGCCGTTCTCCTCCCGGCAGTCGTGGAACGGGAGGAAGGCGGTGAGCATCCGGTCGGAGCTGGAGGTCTGCCAGTAGTGCTTGTCGAAGTGCCAGGGCACCTGGTTGGTGGGCTCCTCGGGCACCGGCGGCTTGTAGATCAGCGTCGACTGGAAGACCCGGATCTCCTCGGCCTCGGCGAGCAGCGCGGCGACGGCGCCCAGCAGCGGCTTGCGCAGGATCGCGGCGATCGCGTCGCTCTCGTAGTGGACGTAGTCGTTGTGGCGCTGGACCGGGCCGTGCGAGGGCTCCCAGGCGGCGAGGTTCGGCGGGCGCACGGAAAGCTCGCGGTCCCGGTGGCCCTCGTAGTACTTCTCGGTGGCGGCCTGCAGGGTGTCCAGCTCCTCGTCGCCGAACAGCCGGCGGGAGAGGTACCAGCCGTGTTCGAGGTAGCCGGCCACCTCCTCGGGAGTGGGCAGCAGCGCGCGCTCGGCCTCGGTGAGCCGGAACTCGGGTGCGGTGGTCATGCGGGGGCCTCCTTCTGCGGGGCGGGGGTTGCTCAGACGGAGGCGGCGGAGCTCTGCCGCTCGACGGCCTCGTACAGGGCCTTGATGTTGGCGGTGCCGAAGGTGCCCGCGCCCTGGCGCTCGATCAGCTCCAGGAAGTAGGTGCGGCGGGGGTGCGTCGAGCGCAGGAAGATCTGGAACAGCTGCCCGCCGTGGTCCTGGTCGACCAGGACGTCGAGTTCGCGCAGCGTGTCGACCGGGATGGCCGTCCCGCCGAGCCGCTCGGCCAGCGCGTCGTAGTAGGCGCCCGGGGTGCTGAGGAACTCGACCCCGCGGTCGCGGACGGTGCGGACGGCGGTGGCGATGTCGCCGGTGCGGAAGGCCAGGTGCTGGACGCCCGCGCCCTCGTTGTCGGCCAGGAAGGTGTCGATCTGGCCGGGCCGGCGGCTGGTGTCGGGCTCGATCAGGGTGAAGGTGACCTCGCCGGAGGCGCTCTGCACCACGCTGGAGTCCATCGCCTGCTCGCCGACCTCGATGTACTCGCCGAAGATCCGGTGGAGGCCGAGCGCGGCCTCGCAGAACTTGACGGCGGGGGCGAGCTCCCCGGCCGGCACGCAGATCGCGGCGTGGTCGAGGGCGTCCAGCAGGGTGGCGGCGGGCGTCGCGGGGGCGGGGCCGGCCGGCACCTCGGGGACGAACCGCAGCGCGACGTCGCCGAATCCGGCCACCAGCCCGCCGGTCCGGTCCAGGACACGGGCGCCGTGCCGTTCGGCACGCTCCAGCGAGGCCTGCGGGTCGGTGCAGCCGAGGGCGATCACCCCGACGCCGTCGCCGTGCACGGCCACGAACCGGGCGACCGGGTGGTCGGGGTCGGTGGCGGAGACGAGGTGCAGCCGGATGTCGCCCTGCCGCAGCCGGACGGTGCGCGTCCCGAGCGGCCCGGCGGCGGGCGCCGCCGCGGGGGACCCGGCAGCCGGTTCCCCGGGCGCGTGGTCCCCGGGCGCCTGGTCCCCGGGCGTGCGTTCCCCGGGCGTCTGTTCATCGGGGACGAAGCCGAAGTCGGCGCGGAGGCCGGCCGCGGTCTGGTCCGCGTCGGCGCAGTGGAACTCGACATGGGTGATGGACTGGATGGACAACGGGTTCTCCCCGGGGGTGGCGAATGATGGGTGGCCGGGGCTGGGCCCGGCCCGGGCGCCCCGCCGGGCCGGGCCGGCTCCGGCGGGGCTCGCCCGGCAGGCCGGGGCGCGGCCCCGGCGGCCGGCCGCTACTTGGTGGACCGGGTGGAGGCCGGGCCGAAGACCAGGCTGAGGTTGTGTCCGCCGAAGGCGAAGGCGTTGCTCAGCGCGGCGCCCGGCGGTGTCGCCCGGGCCGCGCCGCGCACGTGGTCGAGGGCGCAGGCCGGGTCGGGGTCGGTCAGGTTGAGCGTCGGTGGCAGCGTCCCCCGGGCAACCGCGAGCGCGGTCACCGCTGCCTCCAACGCGCCTGCGGCGCCCAGGAGATGACCGGTCGCTCCCTTGGTCGAGCTGACCGCCGGCCCGTGGTCGCCGAAGACGGCGCGCAGGGCGGCGGTCTCGGCGACATCGCCCAGCTTGGTACCGGTGCCATGGGCGTTGACGTAGCCGATGTCGGACGGCGCCAGGCCCGCGCTGGCGATCGCGGCGCGCATCGCGTCGGCCGCGCCCGCGCCGTCCGGACGCGGCATGGTCGGGTGGTGCGCGTCGGTCGAGGCGCCCCAGCCGGTCAGGTCGGCGTAGCCGGCCGCGCCGCGGGCGTCCGCGTGCTCGGCCCGCTCCAGCACCAGGACGGCGCTGCCCTCGCCGAGCACGAAGCCGTTGCGGCGGGCGTCGAACGGCCGGCTGGCCTGCGTCGGATCGTCCCAACCGGACGACAGCGCACGGGCGTTGGTGAAGGCGGCGGCGATCGTCGGGTGCAGCGAGGACTCGCTGCCGCCGCAGACCACCACATCGGCGTCGCCGGCCCGGATCAGCCGAAGCCCCTCGGCCACGGCCTGGGCACCGGCCGCGCAGGCCGTCACGATCGCCGAACTGAAGCCCCGGATCCCGTGCTTGATGGCGATCCGGGCGGTGGCCATGTTGGAGAGCATGCCGGGCAGCAGATACGGGCTGACGCCGGGCCGGCCGCGCTCCAACCGCCGGTGCGACTGCTGCTCGAAGGTCTCCAGCCCGCCACCACCGGTGGCCAGGACCACGGCGGTGCGGTGCGGGTCGGCGTCCCGCCCGACCACCAGGCCCGCGTCGGCCAGCGCGTCGTCGGCGGCGGCGAGCGCGAGCAGCACGAACCGGTCGACGCACCTGGTCTCGGTCGGCGGCAGCACCTCGCGGCCCTCGACGGCGGGTGCCAGGCCGGCGGCGGTGAGCCAGCCGTGCGCGGCGTGACCCTCGGGCAGCGCGCGGATGCCCGAGTGCCCGGCGGTGAGCGCCTCGAAGACCTCGCCGGGCTTCCGGCCCACCGGTGTGACCAGGCCGATTCCGGTGACCACGGCGCCCGGGCGACCGGTGGGCGCTCCCGGGCGGCCGCCGGCCGCGCTCATCGGGCGGCCACCGAGTCGAGATAGCGCTGCCGCAGCAGCACCTTGCGGACCTTGCCGGTCGGCCCCAGCGGGATGTCCTCGCCGGACACCACCAGGACCTGACGGACGGTGGCCGCCGCGGCCTCGTCGAGGGCGGCCGTGACCGCCTTGGTGCGGTCCGCGGCCGGATCGGCGTCGGCCGCCAGGATCAGCAGGACATCGGTGACCACCCGGTCGACGTCCCGCACGGCGACGACCGTGCAGTCCGCCACGTCGGGGCAGGCCGCCAGCACCCGCTCCTCCGACATCGCGGTGAACAGCCGCTTGCCGTCGCCGAGTTCGACCGAGTCCACGGCCCGGTCGACGTGGTAGTAGTAGCCCTCCTCGTCCCGGTACATCAGGTCCCCGGTGAGGAAGCGGCCGCGGATCCGGGTGCGGAAGGTGGTGGCCGAGTCGTTCCAGTAGCCGAGCGCCAGGGTGGGGGAGGAGGTGGCGAGTTCGCCGACCTCGCCGGGGCCCAGCGGCTCGCCGTCCGGGCCGACCACCTCGCAGTCGACGAAGGCGTGCGGGCGGCCGACGCACCGGCCGTACCGCTCGGTGCCGGGGCCGTGGGAGATGAAGAAGTGCGAGTGGCCCATCTCGGTGGAACCGAGGCCGTCCACGAACAGCGACCCGGGCACCCGGACCCGGCCCTCGCGGGTGACGGTCTCGCGGCTGCCGGTGGCGATCAGCCGGCGGATGTGCACCTCGTGGGCGCAGTCACCGGTGTTCCACCAGAGCGCGACCGACGTCAGCTCCCGCTCGGCCAGGTCGTGGTGGGCCAGTTCGGCCCAGGTGGCGGCGAAGCCGATGACACCGGTGGGCCGCCGGCTCTCGATGGCGTCCAGCACACCGGCGCCGGACTGCCGGGAGAGCAGGTCGAGCCGGGTGTGCGAGCTGAGCGCGAGGTTGACCGCGATCAGGGTGGCGGCGTGCGGCGCGGGCAGCGCGCTGAGCATCCGGTCCTGGCCCTGCGGGCGGGGCAGGCGCAGGCGGTGGCGGATCGCCGCGTACAGGCTCGCGTGGGAGTGGACCACCGCCTTGGGCATCCCGGTGGTGCCGGAGGAGTGCGTGATCGCCACCGGGTCGCCGGACCAGTGCCGGTAGGGCGCGGGCGCGGCGTCCGGGTCGCCCGAGCCGAGCGTGCCGATCTCCGGGAGCAGCGGGGCGCCGGGGTCGTGGCCGGCCAGGGCGGCCAGGTGGGCGGCGTCGGCGAGGACGCCGACGGGGCCGAGCCGGGCGATGTAGCGGGCGGCGCGCTCGCCGTCCACGTTCGGGTTGAGCAGGGCCGGGATCGCGCCGAGCCGGGCCAGCGCGAGGAAGGAGAGCACGTGGTCGGCGGCGTCCGTCGCGTAGACCACCACCGGGTCGCGGCGGGTTACGCCGAGACCGTGCAGGGCCGCGGCCCGGGCCCGGACGGCGCGGTCCAGCTCGCGCAGGGTGAAGGGCTGCCAGGCGGCGTGGTCGTCCACCGGGGTGTCGAAGGTCAGCAGCGGCTCGTCCAGCCCGAGGCCCAGGGCGATCCGGCTGGTCAGGACGTTGCCGGCGCCGACGTCGGGGTCGTCCGCGAGAAGGGTGCGGATACTGCGGATGCTCACGGTGGTGAATCCCTCCCATGGTGCTGGGCGTACTTCGGCGGGTGCGGCGTGTGGCGCCGCCCGCTCGATGGCGGTGCGGGGAACGCGGAGGCGGTGGGCTCTGCGGGGCGGCTCGGGGGTGGGCGCGGGGGTGGGGCGGCTCGGGTCAGCCGGCCGTGACCAGGACGGCGGCGGCCCGGTCCGTCCCGTCGGCGGACTCCGCCTGCTCGGCGGCGATCACGAGGACCTGGTCGGCGTCGCCGTCCGCGAGGAGCAGCGCCGCGAGGTCGAGCGCGTCCGGCGGGACCAGGCCCGGGACCGGGTCGACCGGGCTGATCGCCACCACCGGACCGGTCAGGCCCCAGCGGGCGGCGATGTGTCCGAGGACGGCGTTCGGGTTGGACTGGAAGAACAGCAGGGGCGGTACCCGCCGCCCGGAGGCGGCGGCGTCGTCGATGGCGCGGGCGGTGGCGCGGTCGCCGCCCGCGCTGGCCAGCAGCAGGGCGGTCCGGCCGGGGGCCGGGGCGCTGCCGTGACGGGCGCGCAGGCAGCGTTCGGCGGTCTCGGCCACCAGCGGATTGAAGGAGGAGGCGGTGAAACCGGGGATCGGCGGGAGCGGTTCGTGGTGGCCCGGCTCCGGCCAGCGGGCCTCGGCGAGGACGCGCAGCTCGGTCATCGGGCCGCCACCAGGAGTGCGGTGTTGGCGCCGCCGAACGCGGAGTTGAGGGTCAGCGCGTAGCGCGGCCGCCCGGCGCGCGGGCCGTCCAGGACGAGGTCCAGGCCGACGTCCGGGTCCGGGCCGAGCCAGCCGGCGTTCACCGGCAGCCGGCCGTCGCGCAACGCCGCGATGGTGACGGCGAGTTCGAGCAGCGCCGAGGCCTCCAGGGCATGACCGTGGACGGCCTTGCTGGAGCTCACCGGCAACCGTTCGGTGTGGGCGCCGAAGACCCGGCGCAGCGCGCTCGCCTCGGCGCTGTCGGCCAGTGGTGAGCCGGTGCCGTTGGCGTTGACGTAGCCGACCTCGGCCGGGTCGACGCCGCCCCGGGTGAGCGCGGCCTCGACGGCCCGGGCCACGCCGTCGCCGGTCGGCTCCGGGCGGCAGACGTGGTGGGCGTCGCCGGCCCGGCCCCAGCCGGCCAGCCGGGCGAGCACCGGCGCGCCGCGCCGTTCGGCCTCCGGCTCGGCCTCGACCACCACGGCGACGGCCGCGTCGCCGAGCAGGGTGCCGGTCCGGCCGGCGCTGAACGGGCGCAACTCGCCGTCCCGGGCCAGCGCGCGGCCGGCGTCGAAGGCGGCGAAGACGCCCGGCTCCACCAGGTGACCGGCGGCGACCAGCACCCGGCGGTGCCGGCCGGCCGCCACCAGCGCGGCGGCGTCGGCCACGGCGGTGCCGGCGGCGACGCAGGCACCGGTGTACACCCGGGTCACGCCCGGGAGGTTCCAGGCGGCGGCCGCGCCGGCGGCCACGGCGGCGGTGACGGCCCGGGTGTGGAGGTCGCTGTGCAGGGCGAGCAGGACGGGCGTGCCGTCCCGGTCCGCGGTGGGCCCCTCGTCCCGGTCGGTCGCCGCCCGGCGGTCGTCGCCCTCGCCGCTCGCGCGGCCGGCGGGCAGGCCGGCCTGGCGGCAGGCCTGGTCCACGGCGGCCAGCACGGCGTCGGCGAGCGGCGTCGGCTCGGCCAGCAGCGCGGCCCGGCCGGTCCGGCGCGCGGAGACGTCGAACCTGCTCACCGCGGTGAAGGCGGTCTTGCCGTGGGCGGCCGCGTCGGCCAGTGCGTCGAGCCCGGTGCCGGCCGCGCTGAGCACGCCGACGCCGGTGACCACGGGTCGGACGGCGGGCGGGGCGTGGCCGGTCATGACGGCGCGGCCCCCGCGGTCTGCGGCGCCGTGGCACTCGCGGCGTCGGCGGCCGCCGAGAGGACGGCCGAGCGGAGCAGGTCGACGGCGTCGTCCACGGTGCGGACCGCCTCGAAGCGTTCGTCGTCGAGGTCCGGCTCGATGCCGTAGCGCTGCTCGAACTCGGCTATCAGCCACGTGAGTTCGAGTGACCCCAGCTCCTCGGGGACGTCGCCGGCGGCGCGCTGCCCGAACGCCGCCAGGATCGTCAGGACCTCGGCCCGGTCGGGGAGGACGGGCTCGCTCACGCCGGGCTGCCCGAGGTGGCGTTGGAGGCCTCGAAGCGCTTCGCGACGTCGGCGGTGAACTCGTCGAGCGTCATCAGCGCGGTGCTCTCCATCTCGTCGAAGTCGAACTTGATCCCGAACTCGTCCTCGACCTGCACCGAGAGGTCGGCGAGGGCGAGCGACTCCAGGTCGAGGCCGGCCGGGCCGAGGTCGGTGTCGCCGGTGACCTCGGAGACGTCGTACTGCATCTCGGTCAGGGCGGCGAGGACGAACTCGCGGATGCGGTCCTGCATGGTGTGCTCCTGTACTCGCGCGCCGCGGCGCACGGATCGTCGGGGGAGGAGGCGGAGAGTCGTGGACACGTCGGTTCGAGGGCGCCGGGCCGGCGGTGCGGCGTGCCGTCGGTGGGCTGTCCGGCGGGCCGGGTCAGCCCACCGCGGCCGCGGTCGCCCGGAGGGCGGCCGGGTCGCGCAGCAGCTTTCCGGTGGCGGTGCGCGGGAGTTGTGGGAGGAAGGCCAGTCGGCGCGGCCGCTTGTAGGCGGCGAGCCGCTGGGCCAGCGCGTCCCGGACCAGAGCCCGGTCGGCGTCCTCGTCGGTGGCGAGGTAGGCCTCGATGGCGCCCTCGTCGAATACCACGACGGCCTCCCGGACCTGGGGCAGGCCGGCCAGGATCAGTTCGACCTCGCCGAGGTCGACCTTCAGCCCGCCGATCGAGACCTGGGAGTCCCGCCGGCCGAGGACGGTGACGAGCCCGGTGGCCGGGTCCAGTTCGGCGGCGTCACGGGTGTGCAGCCAGCCGTCGGACCAGCGGGTCGGGTCGTCCAGCCCCGGGTACGGCGAGGCGGCCGTCCCCAGCTGCAACTCCCTTGCCACCAGGCGGAGTTCCATGCCGTGGACGGGCTGCTTCGCCGGGTGCAGAACACCGTCGAGATCGGTGGCGATGACACCGGTCTCGGTCATCCCGTACATGGTGCCCAACGGCACGCCGTACCTGGCGGTGAAGGCGGCCGGCAGGCCCGGGCGGACCAGTTCCCCGGCCACCACCATCCGGCGCAGCCGCGGCAGCGCCGGGGGCGCGGCCACGCCGGCCAGCAGTTCGGCGTGGAAGGGTACGCCGATCACGGTGGTGGGCCGTTCGGCCTCGTCGGCGACGGCGGCCAGAATGCCCGCCGCCGTCATCCGGTCCGGCACGGTCAGCGGTGCGTGGGCGTGCAGGCTGTTCAGCAGTCCGCCGACCAGTCCGAGCACATGCACCACCGAGGAGAGCAGTACCACCCGCTCGCCCTCGCCGGGGAAGTCCACCAGCCGCTGGTAGCAGCCGAGTTCGCGGATCAGATCACCGGCGGTGCGGGCGATGACCTTGGCCGGGCCGGTGGACCCGGAGCTGAGCTGGACCAGCGCGTGGCCGGTCCGGGCAGGTCGCCCGTTCGGTAGCCGGACGGCCACCGGCTCGACCTCGGAGAAGCCGCGCAGCGCCGCCGAGGGCCGATGAGCGGACCCTACCAGCACCTGCGGGGCCAGCCGTTCGACCGCGAGCTCGATCTCATGGTCGGTCAGACGGTGGTCCAGCAGGGCCACCTGGGCGCGCAGGTGCCAGCAGGCGAGCAGGGCGGCGACGAAGCCCAGCGACGGTGGCAGCCGCAACGCCGCCGTGCCGCCGGGGCCGAGGCCGGCCGCGGCCAGCCTCGCGGCCTGTTCGTCGACCAGGGCACGCAGGGTGCCGCGGTCGACGGCTGTGCCGAAGCGCAGGCACTCCTCGCTCTCCGGGCCGTCCAGCAGGAACCGGGTCACCCAGTTGTCCGGGGCGTCGGCGTGCGGCGGTGCGGAGGGCGGAAGTGAGGAGGGGGAAATGCCGGTCAACGCCACTCCACGCAGAGGAGATTTGACATGGACGCCGTTCTCAAACCAATACGGCCAATTCCGTTGCCAGACTTTTGCACAGACGTTTGGTCAAATCAAGGTCTATACCAATCCGGCTCGCACCTCCTACGCTGCCGAAGCGGGACTGGTCCGAGCGCGGCCGTCCGGGAACGAGGATGCCCGTGGGACCACTCACGACGGCCGGGTACGAGCGCGCGGCGCACACCCAACTGCCACCGGAAATATGGGACTTCATCGAGGGTGGCAGTGGACTCGAACGCACTCTGGCGGCCAACCGGGAAATGTTCGGCCACTACGCACTGAGGCCCCGCACGCTCGTCGACGTCTCGGCCTGCTCGACGACCGTCCCGCTGCTCGGAAGCGAGCTGCGGCTGCCGGTCGGAATTGCCCCGATGGCCTACCACCGGCTGGTCCATTCGGACGGGGAAACCGCGACCGCTCGGGCAGCCGGCCGGGCCGGGGCGTTCCTGGTCGCCGGAATCTTCGCCAGCCGGACCCTGGAGTCCATGGCCGCCGCCGCCACCGGCCCGCTCTGGCTGCAGCTCTACTGGCTGCGGCGTCGTGACGCGCTCGCCGCGCTGATCGAACGGGCCGAGGCCGCCGGCTTCGCCGCCCTGATGCTGACCGTGGACGCCCCCCGGATCGGCCGCCGGATGCGCGACCTGCGCAACGGCTTCGCCGTCCCGCCGCACATCCGCGCCGTCAACCTCGACCCCGCGCTGATGGCCACCAGCCACCGGGCCAACGCCGGCTCCTCCGGCATCGCCGACCACGCACGGGAGCAGTTCGACCCCAGCCTGACCTGGTCCGACCTGGCCTGGCTGCGCGAACGCAGCAGCCTCCCGCTGGTCCTCAAGGGCATCCTGACGGCCGAGGACGCCAGGATCGCCGCCGACCACGGCGTGGACGCCGTGGTGGTGTCCAACCACGGTGGCCGCCAACTGGACGGCGTGCTGCCCGCCCTCGCGGCCCTGCCCGAAGTGGTCGCCGCCCTCCCGCCGGAGGTCCCGGCGCTGCTCGACGGCGGCGTCCGGACGGGGACCGACATCGCCGTCGCGCTCGCGCTCGGCGCCCGCGCCGTCCTGGTCGGCCGCCCCGTCCTCTGGGGGCTCGCCGTCGAGGGCGAGGACGGCGTGCTCCGGGTGCTCGACCTGCTCCGTGACGAACTGGAGCACACCCTGGCCCTGTTGGGCCGCCGCACGCCCGCGGACCTGGACGGCACCGTCCTCGCGCCCTGGCCCACCGCCTGACCGCGCCGCCCCTCCGGACGGAGGGGCGGCACCGTCCGGCCCCGTACCCGAGGCTCCGCGCGAAGGCGCCGCATCGCGCCCCGCGCCCGAGCCCCGCACCGCACGTCCGACAGAAAGACCGACGACATGAAGAACCAGGACGTCTTCCCCGGCTGGGACTGGGACGACCCGGAGGACCTCGCCGTCCGGCTCGACGCGTTCAGCGGCGACGTCGCCACCTGCCGACAGCTCGAACCGGCCGTCGGCGGCCTCCCCAAGGACCACCGGGGCTTCCGCGAGCTCGGCATCACCGGGATCGAGTTCGCCGCCTTCCGCACCGCCCACCCCGAGGGCCTCGGCACCGACCTGACCGCCCTGCGCGGCCCCGAGACCGGGACCGAGCCCGGCACCCTCTACCGCGTCGACGGCGACCGCTGGTTCACCCAGCTCGACATCGGCCGGCCGCTGCCCTTCGCGGACGCCAGCGTGGACTGGGTCTACGCCGAGCACCTGATCGAGCACGTCACCATGCCGATCGCGGTCGGCTGGCTGCGCGAGGCCCGCCGGGTGCTGCGCCCCGGCGGCGTCCTGCGGATCACCACCCCCGACCTGGCCCGCTACCTGCGGGGGTACGCCACCGACGACGGCTTCCTCGCCAAGCACCGCCGGCGCCTCACCACGATGGGCTTCGGCCCGCCGATGCCGCAGCGCCCGGCCTTCCTGATCAACCAGATCTTCCGCTACTACGGTCACCAGTGGATCTACGACCTGGACGAGCTGCGGCACGTCCTCACCCGGGCCGGCTTCGAGGCCGACCGGATCCGCCACTGCGCCTACCGGGAGGGCGTCCGCGCCGACGTCGCGGACCTCGACACCGCCTTCCGCACCGACGAGACGATCTACGTCGAGGCCGACCGCTGAGCGCGGCGCCCCCCTCCCCCTGCCCGATCGGATGACCATGCCGCTGCACCCCCAGGCCCAGGCGCTGCGCGAGCGCCGCGCGCGGGCCGGCACACCCCCGCTCTACAGCCTCACCCCGGCGGAGGCCCGCGCCGCCGACCTCGCCGACATCCGGGCCGCCGCCGGTACCCCCGAGCCCGTCGCGGCCGTCGAGGAGCACCGCATCGCCGGCCCCGGCGGCGAACTCGCCCTGCGGATCTACCGCCCCGAGCCGCCCGGCCGCCGACTGCCCGCCCTGCTCTACCTGTTCGGAGGCGGCTGGACGCTGGGCTCGCCCGACACCAGCGACGCGATCTGCCGCCGGCTCACCAACGCCGTCGGCTGCGTCACCGCCTCCGTCGGCTACCGCCTCGCCCCCGAACACCCCTTCCCCGCCGCCGTCCACGACTGCCGCGCCGCCGCCGGCTGGCTGGCCGGGAACGCCGACACGCTCGGCATCGACCCGGACCGGCTGGCCGTCGGCGGCGACAGTGCCGGCGGCAACCTCGCCGCCGCCCTGACCCTGCTCGCCCGCGACGAGGGCGGTCCGGCCCTGCGCCACCAGCTGCTGGTCTACCCCAACACCGACCACCGGGCCGCCGAGGCCCCGTCGGCGGAGCGGTTCGACGACCCGCTGCTCTTCAACCAGCGCTCGGTGGACTGGTACTGGGGCCACTACCTGGCCGATCCCGCCGACGGCGACCACCCGCACGCCTCCCCGCTGCGCGCCCCGAGCCTGGCCGGGCTGCCGCCCGCCACCGTGATCACCGCCGAGTACGATCCGCTGCGCGACGAGGGGGAGCGCTACGCCGAGGCGCTGCGGGCGGCCGGCGTCCCCGTCGAGTCCCGCCGGTACGCGGGCATGCCGCACGGGTTCTTCGCCATGACGGGTGTCCTGGACGCCGCCGGGGAAGCCCAGCGGTACGCCGCCGAGCGGCTGCGCGAGGCCCTGCGGTGACCGCCGCCGCCCCTGCCGCCGCGCCCGCCGTGCCCGCCGCAGGGCCCCTCGCGCTGGGCGACCTGCACGCCTCGCTGGCCGATCCGCTGCTGGACGCGATGACCTTCCTCAACGAGGTCACCACCCGCTACCCCGGGGCGGTCTCGTTCGCCCCCGGCCGCCCCTACGAGGGCTTCTTCGAACCGGAGGACGTCCACGACCACCTGGACGCCTACCTGGAGCACCTCGCCGCCCGGGGCCTCGACCGCGACGCCGCCCGCACCACCCTGTTCCAGTACGGCCCGACCAAGGGCGTCATCGCCGACCTGGTCGCCCGCACCCTGGCCAACGACGAGGGCCTCACCGTCGCACCCGAGTCCCTGGTGCTCACCGTCGGCGCCCAGGAGGGCATGCTGCTGACGCTGCGCGCCCTGTGCGCGGGACCGGACGACGTCCTGCTGGTCAGCTCGCCCTGCTACGTCGGCGTCACCGGCGCCGCCCGGCTGCTCGACCTGACCACCGTCCCGGTGCCCGAGGGCCCCGACGGCGGACCCGATCCGCGGGCCGTCCGGGCGGCGGCCCGGGCGGTCCGCGCCGAGGGGCGGCGCCCGAGGGCGCTCTACGTCGTCCCCGACTTCGCCAACCCCTCCGGCACCAGCATGCCGGTTGCCGCCCGGACGGGGCTGCTGGACACCGCCGCCGAGGAGGGGCTGCTGGTCATCGAGGACAACCCGTACGGCTTCTTCGCCCGTGACCCCGGTGAGCGGCCCACCCTGAAGGCGCTGGACCGCCGCCGCCAGGTTGTCTACCTCGGCTCCTTCGCCAAGACCTGCTTCCCCGGCGCCCGGCTCGGCTACGTCGTCGCGGACCAGGAGGTGGCCGGGCCCGGTGGCCGGCGCTCGCTGCTCGCGGACGAGCTGGCGAAGCTGAAGAGCATGACGACGGTCAACACCCCGGCGCTCAGCCAGGCCGTGATCGGGGGCATGCTGCTGCGCCACGACTGCCGGCTGCGGGCCGCCAACGCCCCGGCGACGGCCTACTACGCGGCCAACATGGCGGCGCTGCTGGCCGCGCTGGAGGCGCAGTTCCCCGCGGCCGAGCGCGAGCGGCTGGGCCTGTCCTGGAACGAGCCGGAGGGCGGCTTCTTCGCGGTGCTGACGGTGCCCTTCCCGGCGGACGAGGCGGCCATGGAGCGGTGCGCCCGGGAGTACGGCGTGCTCTGGACACCGATGGCGCCGTTCTACCCGGCGGGCGGGGGAGAGCGCCGCCTCCGGCTGTCCGTCAGCTCGCTCACCGGAGGTCAGATCCGCGCCGGCGTGGCCGACCTGGCCCGCTTCATCCGCGCCGAGGCCGGTGCCGGCGCCGGCGCCGGCGCCGGGGCGCGGGCGCCGGCGGCACGGTAGGGGAGCGGTACGCACGAGGGTGGGGGCGGGGCGTGGGGACGGCCCCCCCCCCCCCCCCGGGCCGGCCGGCCGCCCCCGGCCCCGGCGGACCGCCCCCCCCGCGCGTACACCCCCGCCGCCGCCGACACCGAAGCCCCCCCGCACAC
>NZ_JBHYYB010000011.1:125316-161920 GCF_042752535.1 Kitasatospora sp. NPDC059327
CCTCGGGCGGGGGGGGGGGCGGGGGCGCCGCGGTCGCGGTAGGCGCGGGGCCCGCACGTGGGGGGGGGCGGGGCAGCGAGACGCCCCGCCCCCACCCTCGTGTCCGTCCTCGCGCGCGGTCCCGGGGCTCAGCGCACCCGGGTGGAGAACAGCCGGGCCGAGCAGTACACGGAGGCCACCGTCATCAGGACGACCACCAGCAGTCCCTGCCAGACCACACTGTCCCCGGCGTGGCCGGAGAACAGCGCCCGCATGCCCTCCACCGCCCAGTAGAAGGGATTCCACTTGGCCGTGGTCTGCAGCCACACCGGTGCCAGCGCCAGGGGCAGCAGGACGCCGGACAGCAGCGCGATCGGCTGCGCGAGGGTGTTCACCACCGGGGCCATCGCCTCGTCGGCCGGCAGTACCAGGGCGATGCCGTAGGAGATCGCCGAGGTCATCAGGGCCAGCAGGCCGAGCAGCAGGTACGCCAGCAGCAGATCCAGCGGTGCGACCCGCAGCCCGAACGGCAGCGCGATCAGCGTGATCAGGACGGCCTGGACGAGCAGCGCCACCGTCTCGCGCAGCGCCCGGCCGAGCAGCAGGGCCAGCCGGCTGACCGGGGTCACCCGGGACCGCTCGATGATGCCGGCCTTCAGCTCGCCGAGCAGGCTGAAGCCGGTGTACAGCCCGCCGAAGATGCAGAGCACCGCCAACAGGCCCGGTACGTAGATCTGGTAGGTCTCGGCGTAGGTGGTCGCGCCCATCGGCACCAGCACCTGCTTGAGCAGTGGCGCGAACAGCAGCAGGTAGAAGACGGGCTGGATCAGCCCGACGGCGATCCAGATCGGGGTTCGCCACATGAGCAGCAGCTGTCGCTGGAAGACCAGCCAGGTGTCGCGGGCGAGCTTCATGGGGGCCTCTCGGGGATCAGTGCTCAGGACTGCTCGATGGAGCGGCCCGTCCGGGCCAGGAACACGTCGTCCAGGCTGGGCCGTTGCAGTTGGACGGTGCCGGGTACGACGCCGGCGCCGTCCAGGGCGCGCAGCAGCTGCGGGATCGCGGCCGCGCCGTCGTCGAGGTAGAGCCGCAGGCCGTCGTCGCCCTGGGTCTCCAGGCGGCGCAGGTACGGCTGGTCGCGCAGCGCCTTGGCGGCGGTTTCGGCCTCTCCGGCCGCGAGGCCGACCAGGACGACGTCGCCGGAGATCTCCCGCTTCAGGGCCTCGGGCGTGCCCTCGGCGACGATCCCGCCGTGGTCGACGATCGCCACCCGGTCGCAGAGCGCGTCGGCCTCCTCCAGGTAGTGCGTGGTCACCACGACGGTCAGGCCCTCGGCGCTCAGGCGCCGGATCTCGGCCCACACCTGTCCCCGGCTGGCCGGGTCGAGGCCGACCGTGGGCTCGTCGAGGAAGAGCACCTGGGGCGCGTGGATGACGCCCAGCGCGATGTCCAGCCGGCGGCGCTGGCCGCCCGAGTAGGTGCGGCACGCGCGGTCACCGAACTCGGTGAGCCCGAAGGCCTTCAGGGCCTCCTCGGCCAGCCGCTGGGCCGGTGCCTTGCGGGTGCCGTGCATCCGGGCCTGCATCACCAGCTCCTCGCGGGCGGTGACGGTGTCGGCGGTGCCGCCGCCCTGGGCGACGTAGCCGATGCGTCGGCGGACTCCGTCCGGGTCGGCGAGCAGGTCGGTGCCGGCGATCCGGGCCTCGCCGCCGTCCGGCCGGATGAGGGTGGCGAGCATGCGCAGGGTGGTCGTCTTGCCGGCGCCGTTGGGCCCGAGGAAGCCGAATATCTCACCGGCGGCCACGTCCAGATCGATGCCGCGGACGGCGTCGACGGCAGCCTGGCCGCGTTGTTTGGACGGATAGGACTTGCGAAGTCCCTTGGTCTCGATCAACCAGAACTCCCGTGCGGGGATGGATTGCCACGTCGACGACGTCCAGCGCAGACAGGGCTGGACGGTCCGTTCGGGGATGGTGGCCGGGGCACCTGGGAAGCGGTGCTTCGCGCCACCCTAGGGTCTGCGGCGCCCCGGATACAATGGCCTAGACCAATGGATTCGATCGTTCTGCCCCGGTTCCGACCAGGGCCTCCAGCCGGTCGGCCGCCGTCACGGCCCCGCCGCCGGCACGCAGCGCCGCACCCACCCGGACGGCGCTCTCCCGGTACGGCGGTGCGTCAAGGACCGTCCGCAGCGCGGTCGCCAGCCCGTCGGGCGTGACACGGGCGAACGGCACCCGCACCCCGGCGCCGGCCGCCGCGACCTGCGCCGCGACGAACGGCTGGTCGTGCCGGATGGGTGCCGTCACCAGCGGCAGCCCGTGCGCCAGCGCCTCGCCGACGGTGTTCATCCCGCCGTGGCACAGCACCGCGTCCAGCGCGCCGCGGGCCATCAGCTCCAGGACCGGGGCCCGGTCCACCGCCACCGCGTGGCCGGGCAGTTCGGGCAGCAGCGCGGCCGGCGCGGCGATCACCGGCTGGACGTCGTCCCCGCACAGCTCCAGCGCCCGGACGGCCCGGGCGTGGAAGTCCGCGCCGAGGTCCCCGGCCAGCGTGCCCATGGTGACCAGCACCCGCCGGCGGCCCGGCTCCAGCCGCTCCCAGGGGAAGTGCGGGTCGGCGGGCCGCTCGGCCAGGACCGGCCCGACCAGCGCGTAGTGCGCGGGGAAGTCCGTCGGGCCCGTCAGCGCGGGTCCGGTCGGCGCCAGGACGAGGGCGGGGGAGAAGCGCGGGTCGGTGTACTCCTCCTCGGGCAGACCGGCCCGCCGCCAGAGGCCGGTGAGCAGTTCGGTCATCCAGGCCTCGACCAACGGCAGCGCGCGGAACGGCCGCCTCAGCTCCATCGCTCCCGGCGCCAGGCTGGCCCACGGCAGGCCGTGCCGGTGCGCGACCAGCGCGCCCGCCGGGGTGTGCTGGTCGACCAGCAGCACGTCCGGCCGGAACTCCCGCACCGCCGTGTCCAGCGGCTTCGCGGTGAACCGCGCGTACGGGACGATGAACCCCTCCCAGAGCGACCGCAGGGCGGCCAGCCCGTGTCCGCCCTGCGCGCGGAACGCCCGGGTGCCGGTCCCCAGTACGACGGCCTCGGGCCCGAGCAGGGGCCGCAGCACCGACTCGGTACCGGTCCAGGCGACGTCGTGGCCACGGGCGGTCAGCTCACGGGCGATGCCCGTGAACGGGTTGACGTGTCCCGTCAACGGGGGGACCACCAGCAGGAATCGGCTCATCGGGAGGGCTCCTCGGCGGGCAGCAGCCGCTGCACCTCGGCGACGGTCAGGGCTTCCAGTCCGGCCAGGTCCAGTCCGGCGCGCAGGGCGGTGAGGTCGGCCGATGCCCCGAAGTACCCGCGCACCAGGGCAGCGAGGGTCGTCAGTTCGTACTCGTCCAGCATCAGATCGGCGTCCAGTCGGGCCTGCGGGGTGACCAGCGCGGTCCATTCGGGCGGCGCGCCGGCGGCCTCGGCCAGCAGTGCGACCAGCTCCGGACGGACCTGGGCAGCGGAAACGGGGGGTTCACGATCGGTCATGGGGGGCTCCACCTGCTCGACGGCACGGGGGCGGATGAGTCTGCGAAGAGGCCCGAGATCACTTGTGCGACCCGTCGGGCGTGGGAATACTAGCCCGCGTGACCGCACTGGAGGCAGTGGCCGTCCACCTCCCCCACCACACCGTGCCCATTGAGGCAGTGGGCGAGCGGATCGGCCTGACCCCACGTCAACTTCGACTCTTCCGCCGTTTCCACGGCCTGGACCAGCTGCGGCTGGACCCGGACGGGAAGCTGCCCGACCTGCTCGGCGCCGCCGTCGACGCCTTACCGGAGCTGCGCGGACGCGAACGGCACGTCCGCTTCGTGATCCACGCGCGCAGCATGCCGGTGGCGGTGCCCTATCCGCTCAACCCGCTGCACGATCTGCTCGGCCGCTACGGCCTCGGGCACGCCGCGGCCTTCACGGTGACCCACCACGCCTGCGCGGTGGGCCTGCTGGCCGTCGACCTGGCCGGCCGCCTGCTGGCCGGGCAGGGCGATCCGGACGCCCTGGCGCTGGTGCTGGCCGGGGAGAAGACCTTCACCAAGGACGCCCAGGTGGTGCCCGAGACCGGGATCTTCGCCGAGGGCGCGGCCGCCTGCCTGGTCCGGGCGACCGGTGAGCGCAACCGCGTGCTCTCCTACGCCGTCCGGCACCGCCCCGAGTTCGACGGCCGGCTGGCCGAGGACGCGGACCTGCTGGCGCGTTACCAGCGGGAGTACCCGGTGGTGATGATCGAGGCGATCGAGGCCGCACTCGACCAGGCTGGTCTGGACCTCTCGGACCTCGCCCTGGTGCTTCCGCACAACGTCAACCAGGCCTCTTGGCGCATGATCTGCCGGCGGATCGGCTTCCCGGTGGAGAAGGTGGTGCTGGACAACGTGCGCTCGGTGGGGCACAGTTTCGCTGCGGACAGCCTCATCAATCTCCACACCGCCACCACGCAGGGGCTGCTCCGCCGCGGCGACCGCTACCTGATCGCCGCCGCCGGTGTCGGGGCCACCTTCTCCGCCATGGCCGTCGAGCACTGACGCACCGTCGGTCCGGCGCGCACCGGGCGACGTACCGGCACGGCGAGGACGACCACACCTCCGGCCGGCCGCACCCACTCACCTCTCACGCACGACGGGACGGGACATCCATGCCAGAACCGGCGGTCCAGACCACTGACACCGAGCTCCGCGAGCGGGTCCTGCGGAGCATCGGCGAACTGCTGCCGCGCGTCCTCAAGCGCGACCTGCCCGAGATCCCGGAGAACGCCTGCCTCTTCGACGACCTCGGTCTCACCTCGGCCGGCACCATCGAGCTGATCCTGGAGGTCGAGGAGACGCTGGACATCCAGGTCGACGTCGAGCAGATCGGCGAGGACGACCTGCGCTCGGTGAGCAACCTGGCCGACTACGTCGCCGGGCACATCATTCCCGAGGACTGACCGGGTGGCCGCCGCTTCCGCGTCGCCGCCCGCCCTGGGCGTCACCCGGATCCTCGCCCGGTCCTTCGACGGCAGGTCGGAGACCTCGCTCGACCCGGACCTGCGGGTGTTCGTCACGGACCTGGTCCGGCCGTACGGCCTGCCGGTGCGGGAGGACCTCCTGACCGAGGGCGTCGGCCACTCCTACGCCGAGCTGGCCGAGGCTCTGCTGGGGGAGGCGCTGGCCGACGGTGTCCCGGTGGACCTGTTGATCCTGGCCTTCGACTCGCCGGACGTCCGTCCGGGCGCGCCCAGCTCGCTGGCGCTGAGCCGCTCCTGCCCCGGCGCGCCGCTGGCCTTCGCCCTCTGCGACCAGGGGTCGGCGGTGGCCTTCAGCGCGCTGCGGGTGGCCGCCGAGTACCAGCGCACCGGTGCCTGCCGGCGCGCGGTGGTGGTGCTGGCCGAGCAGACCGCGCTGCACTACCGGCCGGCGACGCCGGTGGAGCTGCCCGAGCGGCACGGCGTGGTCGTGCTGGTCCTCGACGAGACCGCCGGAGCGGAGTTGACGATCCGTCAAAGCTCCCTCGTGGCGGAGGGGACGGCGGCCACGGTGCTGAACGACGAGGTGCGTGCCCTGGCGCAGGACGCCGCCGTCCTGCTGGACGCCGGCCTGGCGGCCGGCCCCGATGGCGAGTCGGTGGTGGGCCGGGGGCGTGAGCCGGTGGTCGTCGCGCCCGCCGGGCAGCCGTTCACCGGCCTCTGGGCGGAGCTGGCCGGGCGGTTGCCCGATTGGCAGGCCCGTGGCCGACCGGTCCTGGCCGCCGGTCTCGATCGCAGGCTGGGAGTCCTGAGCACCCTGACGCTCCGGGTCGGGCCGTGACCGCGGGGTCGCCCGCCGACCCCGCCGACGCGTCCGACCCCGCGGGTCCCGACGGCGACGGCATCGACGGTGCCGACCCCGTCGACCTGTGGACCATTCCCACCGACCAGCCCGACGAGGTGGTCCGAGAACTGCGGCGTCTGCTGGACCCGGCCGAACTCGCCCGGGCCGCCGGCCGAGGCCCGGCCCGCGACCCCGCGGTCGGGCGGCGCTTCGTCGTGGTGCACGGTGTCGTCCGGCTGCTGGTGGCCGAGCGCCTCGGCCTGCCCGCCGCCGAACTCGTCTGGCGCCACGGGCCGCACGGCAAACCCGAGCCGGCGCAGGGGCGCGGTCGGATCGGCGTCAGCTACTCCGGGTCCGGCGCCCTGGCCGTCCTGGCCCTGACCGGTGGGCGGCCGGTCGGTGTCGACGTCGAGGAGATCCGGGACGCCCGGGTGGCCGGCCGGGTCGCCGCGCGCTACTTCCCGGGCGCCGAGGCCGAGTTCCTCGCGGGCTCGGGGAGCCCGGAGGTGCTGGCCGAGCGCTTCACCACGCTCTGGTGCCGCCGTGAGGCCTGCGTCAAGGCCTACGGCGGGCGGTTGGTGCAGGGCTTCGGGCTGCCGTTGGCCGGTCCCGCGCCGTTGCGCCTGGCCGACCCGGGCACGCTCGGTGACGGCCCCTGCCTGTTCGACGACGTGCCGGTGCCCGGACCGTTCCGGGCCGCGGTGGCGGTGCCGGGCGACCGGCCGTTCCGGCTCCGCCGGCATCGATGGAATGCCTTGTCCGAGGCCACTCAGGCGTGCTGGCAAGGGAATTGACGCTCTGTCGGCGGTCCCGGATATTTGGTCTGTACCACTGCTCCGGGCCGCTGGTAGCGTCCCGAACCGCACTCCGCTGATATTCCCCCGGCCGGCCGAAGGGCGCGTACGACGTGACAGAGAGCATCCGGCGGATCATCGTCCGGTACAGCGGCGCGAGCAGCGGCTTCGGGCCGCTGACCCTCGGCCAGGACAACATGATCCGCTGCATCCGGCGCGACAGACCCGAGCAGATCAACAAGGAGTCCGTCTGGCCGGTCCCCGACGGGGTGACCGTGCCGGCCGCGCTCGACGCCCTCCGCCGGCTCGTCGAGCGGCACGACTCGCTACGGACGGTCTTCCCGGCCGGTCCGGGCCCGGAGAGCTTCCCCAAGCGCCAGCTGGTGTGCGGCGAGGGCGAGTTCACCGTCACCGTACGCGCGCCGGCCGGCCGGTCGACCGAGGGCTCCGAGGGCTCCGAGAGTGTCGAGGGCCTGGAGGGCTCGGAGGGCGTGGACGCCTTCGAGGGCTTCGCCGAAAGCGGGATCGACGCGCTGGCCGACGAGGTGGGCCGGGCCGATGTCGCCGTCCCGTTCGACCTGGCGGCCGGCCCCCGGCTCCGGTTCACCCTGCTGGTCGAGGCCGACCGGGTGCTCCGACTGATCGTGGTCGTCTGCCACGCCGGCGCGGACGGCGCCGCGACGACCCTGCTCATCCGGGACTGGCTCGCCCTCGCCGCCGGGAAGGAGCTCCCGCCCGTCACCGCCCGGACCCCGCTGGAGGTGGCGGCGGTCGAGCAGAGCGACCAGGGCCGCCGCAAGGCCGCCGCCGCGCTGCGGCACTGGCGCAAGGTCCTGTCCGCCGCCCCGCAGGCCGTCTTCGCCGACTCCCGGATCACCGGCCCGCCGGACGGCGTCGCCGCCGTCGTGCTGCGCTCGCGGACGGCGGCCGCCGACCTGGCCGCCACCTCCCGGCGCACCGGCGCGAGCCCCTCCGTCGTCCTGCTCGCCGTCTTCGCGGCCCTGGTGGCCCGGCGGGCGGACCGGACGGACCTGGTGATGTCGGCGCTCTCCGCCAACCGGCAGCGCGCCGTGATGGCCGACCACATCGGCACCCTCGCCCAGGACGCCCTGCTCGCCCTGGACACCGACACGGACGACCTCGACGAGCTGATCGGCCGCGCCAAGGCGGCCTCGCTCGCGGGGTACTGGCACAGCACCCTCCCGGCGGGCGAGGTCTGGGCGCTGATCGAGGACATCGCCCATCTGCGCGGTTCCCGCTTCCCCCGCCAGGTCGTGGTCAACGACCTCAGTCTGACCATCCCGGAGGCGATGTCCGAGGCCCGTCCGGCCCCGACCAGCGACCCCGAGCTGACCTGGCTGCCCGACCAGCCGGTCGCGGTCCGGGTGATGCTCAACATCCTGCGGATCTCCGGCAGTCTGGAGTTCGCGCTGGTCGCCTGCCCGCAGGTGCTCGACCGGGAGGAGACCGGCCGGTTCGCGCTGGCCGTGCCCGCCGTGCTCGAAGCGGCCGCGCGCGGTCCGGTCCCGCTCGCCGACCTCCCCGCGCTGACCGGGCTGGGCGGCGCCGTCCGGGCCGGTGCGTGGCAGCGGATCGAGGGCTCCTGGGTCGACCTGGACGCCGTCCGGGCGCTGGTCGCGGACGCCCTCGGTTCCGCCACCCGGGTCGAGTTCGCCGACGGCCGCCTGGTCGCCCGGATCGCCTCCGCCGAACCCGAGTTGACGCCCTCGCTCGCCCACCGCAGGGTGATCGGCGCCTTGCCGGGCCGGGACACCGCGATGGCCCCGCAGCACTACGTCGTCCACGCCGCCGCCGATCCGGCGCTGCCGCCGCACTGGGGGGAACTGGCGGTCGTGGCCGAGGGCAGCGGCCGGTGCCCGGAGGTCGCCGGCCGCCTCGCCCCGCTGGGCTGACCGCCCGGCTCGGCCGCGTCGCCCCGCTGGGCCGGCCGCGTCGGCGCCCGATGGCAGCCGCGGGCCGCACGACTCACCCGAACGGGGTGGTGTGTCCGCCGCACGGTTCACCCCTGCGCGCCGTCCCAGGAGCAGAGCGACGTCGCACCCGAGGTCAGCCCCCAGGGGCTGGGTACGCCGTCGGGTTCCCCCGGCTCGCCCTGCCGCGGCAACCGGTCGATCACCGCCACCAGGGCCGGGGGCAGTTGCGGTGCCAGTCCCCGGTGGCAGCGCGAGAGGATGTCCCGCCGGACGTCGTCCGGCAGCAGGGGCCGGTCCGCCCGCAGGGGGGACCGGCCCACCGGCCGGGGGCCCGGCGGGCCCCCGGCGGCGGCGAGCTGGTCCGACCACGCCCGCCAGTAGTCGGCGTCGTCGGTCTCGCCGAACCGGAGGTGGTACAGGTGCAGGCAGTACGCCGCCGTGCCGCTGCCGGACCCGGCCGCGAAGCGCCACCAGAACTCGGCGCCCTCCTCGTGGCCGGTGGCGTAGAGCAGCGCGGCGAACACCTCCGCCCCCTCCGGCTGGATCCGCCGCGCGTTGACCAGCAGGTCCAGGCCCTGGGAGGCGTTCGGGGCGCCCAGCACGAGGGCGACCACCAGCCCCAGCTCGAAGGCGGCCTGCTCGTGCTCGGACGGAAGATGCGCGGGGGCCGCCGTCAGCCTGGCCTGGCGAAGTGCGGCGATCCGTTCGGCGTGCGCCCGTTCGGGCCGGGGAATCCGCGGCGCCGCGGCCGCCCCGCCGCCGGCCGGCGGCTCGGTGCCAGGCGGCGTGGGTGCACCGCCGGGCACCTCGGCCCCGTGCCAGGGGGTCACTGCTCGCCTCCCCGGTCCGGCAGTTCGCGCACACCGAGCCGCTTGGCCAGCCGCTCCCGGGCGTGCCGGAGGTTGGAGTGGACGGTGGCGACCGGCCGGCCCAGATAGGCGCCGATCACCTTGACGTGCAGCCCGAGCAGGTACCGCAGCACGATCACGTCCCGCTGCCGGTCCGGGAGTTCGAGGATCGCCGCGTACAGCCGGACGCCGTCCGCCTCGCTGTGCAGGAGCCCGTTGGCGACATCCTTGAACGCCCCGATGACCGCCGCGAAGGTGACGGCCTCCACCTCGACCTGTTCCTCGGCGGCCACCCAGTCGGCGACGTGCCGGTTCGCCAGCCGCCACGCGTACGCGGCCGGTTCCTCGAAGCGCAGGACCTGGGCCCAGTGCCGGGCGAGGTCCTCCTTCATCGCCTCGACGACCAGCGTCACGTCCGCCCGGTTGCCGATCCGGGTCAGCGCGAGGGCCCGCCAGGCCGGCTCGTGGGTTTCGCAGAACGCCGAATAGGCCAGCTCCAGCCGGATGTTGGCGTTCTCCGGGCCGTCGTATCCGGCGTCCCCGGGGTCGTCGCGGCCGGCGCCCGGCCGGTCCGCCCGGCCGCCGTCGGTCCCGGTGCCCATCGGCGCCGGCCCTCCCCGGTGCCCGAGCGTACGGACACCCCTGTCGATGGTCATCGAACCTGCCTTCCGCGGCCGCCGACCGATCGCCGGCCGCCTGAGGGTGCGGACTCCGTGCCCGCCGACCTCATTTCATCAGGTCCGTCACGCCTGGTCGCAGAATGAATACCGACTGTCATCTCGTCCGGTCGGCCGATCATCGGACCTGTCGAACTCGGCCGGTGCCGGCGGTGGTTGGCCGGCGGGTAGCGTGGGCAGCAATCGGTGAGTCCGCCGGCGGGGGAGAGCGATGAGCCTTTACGACGGGGTCGACCTGCGACTGAACGTGCCGCACTCGGCCCGGATGTACGACTACTACCTCGGCGGCTTCACCAACTTCGCCGCCGATCGCGAGGCGGCCGGGCAGGCGCTCGCCGTCCTTCCCTGGGTGCGCTCCGCGGCGCGCGCCAACCGGGCCTTCATGCACCGTTCGACCCGGTCCCTCGCCGAGGCCGGTCTGGAGCAGTTCCTGGACATCGGCACCGGCATCCCCACCTCGCCCAATCTGCACGAGGTCGCGCAACAGGTGAATCCGCGCGCCCGGGTGGTCTACGTCGACAACGACCCGATCGTGCTCTCGCACGCCCAGGCCCTGCTCACCGGGGCGCGGGAGGGCCGCACGGCCTACATCGAGGCCGACCTCGCCGACCCGGTCGCCCTGCTCACCGCGCCCGGCCTGCGCGACACCATCGACCTCTCCCGCCCGGTCGCCCTCTCCCTCAACGCCGTCCTGCACTTCATCCCGGACGGTCCCGACGGTCCCGATGCCCTTGGCGGTCCCGAAGCACCCGAGGGCCGGGGGATCCCCGGTCCCGACCGCGCCCACGCGATCGTCGAGTGCCTGAAGGCCGCCCTCGCGCCCGGCAGCGCCCTGGTGGTCTCCCACCTCACGGCCGACTTCGCGCCGGCGGAGGTCGCCCGCGTGAGCGGCATCTACCGTGCCGCCGGCACGCCCCTCCAGGCCCGTTCCCGCCGTGAACTCGCCCGCTTCCTCACCGGCTGGACCGCCCTCGACCCCGGCCTCGTCCCCGTCCACCGATGGCGCCCGGCCGACGCCGCTGACACCGCCGTCACCGACACCGAGGCCTCCGGCTACGCGGCCGTGGCCGTCAAGCCCTAGCTGTTCTGACTCGTGAGGTGCGCGCCGGCCCCCGGCGTGCGCGTAACCGGGCGCGCCCGGCCCCGACCCGTGCGTACCCGGCCCCCGGCGTGCGCGTAACCGGGCGCGCCCGGCCCCGACCCGTGCGCGCCCGGCTCCCCGGCCGTGGGTCCGCTTCCGTGCGCGCGGGCCCGCGCGGGCCCAGACTGGTCGTGGAGCCTGCCCCGAGGAGAGTCATGCTGCTCGGACTCACCACCGCCCTGGTCGCGACCGTCTGCTTCGGCTTCGGCTCGGTCTTCCAGGCCCGCGGTGCGCGGTCGGCGCCCCGCGCGGACCGGGTGCGGGTCGGCCTGCTGGCCGCCCTGGTGCGCTCCTGGCAGTTCCTGTTGGGGACGGCGCTGGACATCGGCGGTTTCGTGCTGAGCGTCGTCGCGCTGCGCAGCCTGCCGCTCTTCCTGGTCCAGGCGGTCACCAACGCGGGCCTCGCGGTGACGGCGCTCGCCGCGGTCTGGCTGCTCGGCGCCCGGCTGCGGCGCGGCGACGCGGCCGCGATCGTCGCGGTGGTGGTCGGACTCACCCTGCTGGCTCTCGGCTCCGGCCGTGAGGGCCGTGAGTACGCCCCGGCGGCCTTCCACTGGGCGCTGCTCGGCACCACCGTCCTGATGCTGCTGCTCACCCTGCTGCTGGCCCGCCGGGACGGCAACGCCGCGGCGGGCGGCCTCGGTCTGCTGGCCGGGGTCGGCTTCGGCGTGACCAGCCTGGCCGTGCGCGTCCTCGACGTCGGCGGGGCGGCCGAGGTCCTCACCGACCCGGCGGCGTACGCGCTCGCCCTCGGCGGTCTCGGCGGCTACCTCGCGTACGCGCTCGCGCTGCAGCGCGGCACGGTCACGGCCGCGACGGCGGCCGGGACGGTGACCGAGACCTTCGGCCCGGCGCTGGTCGGGGTGGTCGCCCTGGGAGACGCGGCGCGCCCGGGCTACGCCTGGTGCGCGCTGGCCGGCTTCGCGGTGGCGGTCGGCGGCACCTTCGTGCTCTCCCGGTTCGGGGAGGTGGAGGCCGAGGTGGGGCCGTCGGCGGCGGGGGCGCGGGGGCGGGCCGAGGCGGCCGCGTTGCCACCCCGGTAGCCCGGGCGGCGCCCTCGTGCGAAGGTGACTTGCCGGACAAAACGGACGGCCGGGTGGGCGAGGAACGGGAGTAGCCATGGCGGACGAAGGCCCTCACCGGTCCCGGCGGGCCGACCGGCCCGGCGGCCCCGCGGCCGGGCCGCCGGTGGCACTGATCACCGGCGCCTCCTCCGGCATCGGCGCGGCCACCGCGCTGCGCCTCGCGCCGGCCGGCTGGCAGCTGCTGCTCTCCGGCACCGACCGCACCCGGCTCGACGGGATCGCCGCCCGCACCGGAGGCCGGGCCCTGCCCGAGGACCTCGCCAAGCCGGACGGGCCGCAACGCCTCGCCGAGGCGGCGCTGGCCGCCGCCGGCCGGGTCGACGTCCTGATCGCCGGTGCCGGCCTCGGCTGGCGCGGGCCCTTCGCCCAGACCCCCACCGACACCCTGGACCGGATGATCGAGGTCAACCTGGCCGCTCCGCTGCGGCTGGTCCGCCTGCTGCTCCCCGGCATGCTGGAGCGCCGGCGCGGCCGGATCGTCCTGCTCGGCTCGATGGCCGGACAGGTGGGTGTCCGCGACGAGGCGGCCTACGCGGCCACCAAGGCCGGGCTGGCGATGTTCGCCGAGAGCCTCCGGTACGAGCTGCGCGGCACCGGAGTCGGCGTCGGGATCGTCCTGCCCGGTCCGGTGGACACCCCCTTCTTCGCCCGCCGCGGCACGCCCTACCAGCGGGAACGCCCCCGACCGGTGGCCCCGGAACGGGTCGTCGAGGCCGTCATCGGGACGATCACCACCTCCCGTGACCGGCCCTTCGTCCCGCGCTGGCTCGGCCTGGCCGCGCGCGTCCACGGCGCCGCGCCGGGAGTGTTCCGGCGTATGGCGTCCCGGTTCGGCTGACCGGGGCGGGCACCGATGGACCGGGCGCGCACGGCCCGCCGGGCGGCCCTCGTCGCGGCGGGCGCCGAGCTGTGCCACCTCGCCCCGGCCGCGGTACGGCTGCCGCCGGTCCGCCGGACGCTCGCCCGCCGGACGGCCGGGTACGGCGACGTCCCCCGTCACGTGGCCCTGACCTTCGACGACGGCCCGGACCGGCGCAGCACCCCGTACGTTCTGGACGCCCTGGACGGGCTCGGTGTCCGGGCCACCTTCTTCCTGCTCGGCACGATGCTGGAGCGGGCCCCGGAGCTGGGCCGCGAGCTGGTGGCCCGCGGCCACGAGGTCGCCGTGCACGGTTGGTACCACCGGACCCAGTGGTACCCGGCCCCCGTCCGTGACCTGCGCGAACTGCGCCGCGCCACCGAGGCGGTCACCGAGTTCTGCGGGGCCCGTCCGCTCTGGTACCGCCCGCCCTACGGGGTCCTGGCGGCCGGCCCGGCGCTCGCCGCCCACCGCCTCGGCCTGCGGACCGTGCTCTGGACGGCCTGGGGCCGGGACTGGACGGACGACGCCACCGCCGCCTCCGTCCACGCCACCGCCCGCCCGGGCCTCGTCGGCGGTGCCACCCTCCTGCTGCACGACTCCGACTGCACCTCCGCCCCCGACTCCTGGCGTGCCACCCTCGCCGCCCTCCCGCTCATCGCCGGCCACTGCCGTTCCCGTGGCCTGGCCCTCGGCCCCCTGCGCGACCACGGCGTGCCCGGCCGCCCGGGGTGACCGGCCGGGTTCGACAGGACGGCTCGCCGCCGCCGCGACGAAGTCGGGCGGACCATCGACCGGCTCGACGACCTCCGAGCGGTCGCCACGCGACAGACCGGCTCTCCCTCTCGACGCAACGCGGATCGACGGGTTCGTCGCACTCGACGCGCCACGTCGGGTCCAGGCCCGAGCCGCCGAGGCGGACCGGTGTCCCGGCCGGCGTGACGCGGTGCTCTGCGTGCCGGCCGGGAAACGTGAACCCCGTCGTCCCCGCCTCCGCTCCGGCTGTGTCGCGTGACACGCGGCCCCCCTTCGTTCAGCGGCGACACCAGGGCACGGCCCCGACCGGCCCGCACGGCCCGTCGGGCGGGCCCTAGCCCAATCCGACCCGGGCCAGCGCGGCCGCGAACTCCGTCCGCCAGGCCTCCGGGGAGGCGCCGACGGAGGGTGGCGGCGCCGGGCGGTCCAGTGCGGCGAGCGCGGTGCGGACCACGTCGGCCGGGCGGGCGGAGGTGACGTCGGCGTGGCCCAGCTCCAGTTCGTGCTGGAGGTTGTCCCGGCCGTGGCCCTGGACGACGTCCAGCAGGAGCAGCCGGCGGCCGAGCGCCCGGGCCTCGCCGCAGGTGTCGCCCGAGCTGGTCACCACCAGGTCGGCGGCGGCCATCAGCGCGGGGATCCGCTCGGTGTAGCCGAACGGGTGCAGGCGCGGGCGGCGCCCTGCGGCGTGGCGCAGCCGGCGTTCCAGCTCGCGGTTGTGCCCGGCCACCGCCAGCACGTGCGGTCCGGCGTCGGCCAGATCGGCCGCCGTGCGGGCGAGCGGGCCGAGCCCCCAGGAGCCGGACATCAGCAGGACGCACGGGGCGTCCGGCGGCACACCGAAGTCGCCCCGGGCCGCCGCGCGGGCGGGCGGGTGGTAGAACGGCTCCCGCAGCGGCGCCGGCAGCACGGCGATCGCGGCGTCCGGCCGGTAGCGCCGCACCGCGCACGCCGCGACCTCGGAGGTGACCAGGAAGAGGTCGGTGCCCTCCTGTACCCAGAGCCGGTGCGGTGTGACGTCGGTGCAGAGCACCAGGTGCCGGAACGCGGGCCCGCCGGTCCGCCGGGGCAGCCGGTTCACCGCCGAGGTCGCGGTGGCGAACACCGACACCACCAGCTCGGGCCGCTGCCGGGTGACCAGCTCCCGCAGGGCCGGGACCAGCCGGGTCCGCGCCGCCGCGTCGGCGAGCAGGGCGGGGCGGCTTCCGGGCCGCAGCGCCGCGAAGTGGAAGGCGTCGTAGACACCGGGCAGGTCGAGCAGCCGGCGGAAGACCGCCTCGCCCGCCGCGCCCGCGCGCTGCCCGAGCAGCGCCATCGCGTCCACGGTGGCCGTGGTCCAGCCGCGGGCCCGCAGCGAGTCGGCGCAGGCCTGGGCCATCACGTCGTGGCCCTGTCCGAGCGAGCCGGAGACCAGGAGGGCGTGCGGCACCGGGGGCGCCGCCTCAGGAGGCGCCGGCGGTGGGGCCGCCCGCGTCGCGGTACCACCGCGCGTACTCGCGCAGGCCGTCCGCGAAGGCGGTCTGCGGCGACCAACCGAGCAGCCGCTTCGCCTGTGCGGCCGAGATGCGGCGCCCGGCGTAGTCGGCGGTCCGGGCCTCGATGTGCGAGATGGTGACCGGGCCGAGCAAGTCGTCGACGGTGTCGGCGATGTCCCGGACGGAGATGGCGGTGGAACCCTCCAACGCGAAGGTCTGGTCCTCGGCGGCGGGGGAGAGCGCGCGCACGTGCGCGTCCGCGAGGTCCTCGACGTAGACGAAGTTGCGGCTCTGGCGGCCGTCGCCCGCGATGGTGATCGGCCGTCCGGCCAGGGCGGCCTGCACGAACCGGGCGACCACCAGCTCGTCCCGCATCCGCGGCCCGTACGGGATGCCGTAGCGCAGGATGGTGAAGTGCTGCCCGTACAGCTCCCGGTAGCTGTGCACCAGCATCTCGGCGGCCAGCTTGGTGGCGACGTACAGGTGCCCGCTGTGCTCCAGCTCGATGGGCACGTGCTCGTCCAGCTCCTGCTCGCCGCTGTCCAGCTGGTCGTCGGTGAGGGCGGCGCCGTAGACCCAGACGGTGCTGGCCAGCACGGTACGGCTGAGCCCGCTGCGCCGGGCCGCCTCCAGGACGCTCTCGGTGCCGTCGATGTTGATCCGCACGGCCCGGACGGGGTCGGCCGCGACGTGTTCGACATCGGCCATGGCGGCGAGGTGGAAGACCACCTCGCAGCCGTCCAGGGCGGCGGTGAGGGCGGGCAGGTCGAGGATGTCGATGCCGGCGTGCTCGGCGTCGGCGTTGAGGTACTTGTCGGTGGTGTCCACCGCGAGCACCTCGTGGCCGGCCGCGAGCAGCCGGTCCACCACGTGTGAGCCGATGAATCCGCATCCCCCGGTGACGGCTACGCGCACGTTCTCTCTCCTTGTCCGGCCTTCTCCCCTGCCGTCCGGGCCGGGCGGGCCGACCGGTCGGTGGGGACTCTCTGGGCGGTGCTGGTGTCCGGGGTGCCGCGACCGTGCCGGTCGCCCCGGGTGGTCCCGGCCGGCCGGGTGGCCGGCTTGGGCCCGGACGTACCGGTCCTGCCGGTCGTCCTGGTCCTGCCGGTCGTCCGGCTCATCCCGGTCATCCGGCAAGTCGGCGGTGGACGGCGGAGACCGCCTCGATCACCTGGTCGGTCTCGTCCTCGGTCATGTCGGAGTGCACCGGCAGGCAGATCTGCCGGGCGCAGAGGTCCTCGGCCACCGGCAGCGGCCCGCGCCGGTACGGGGCCAGCACCGGCTGGAGGTGCAGCGGCAGGTCGTACACCTCGCCGGAGAGCCGCACCTCGTACTCCTCGGCCACCGCCCGCTTGAACGCGGCGCGGTCGACGCCCGCCGGCAGCAGGGCGACGTACTTGTAGTAGTTGCTGCGGGCGCCGACCGGCTCGACCGTGGGCCGCAGGCCGTCGAGCCCGGCGAGCGCGGTGTCGTACCGCTGGGCCACCCGGCGCCGGGTCTCCACGAACTCCTTGAGCCGGCGCAGGTGCACCGCGCCGACGACGGCGTTCAGCTCGCTCAGCCGCCAGGAGGCGCCGAAGCGGATGTGGTGGTTGGTGGTGAACGAGCCCTTGCCCTGGTCCCGGTGGATCCGCGCCTCGTCGCGCAGCTCGGGCGACTCGGTGAGGATCATGCCGCCCTCGCCGCTGGTGGTGACCTTGGTCGGGTAGAACGAGAAGGCGCCGGCCAGGCCGAACGACCCGGCCGCCCGCCCGCCGTAGCTGCTGCCGTGCGCGTGGGCGGCGTCCTCGACCAGCGGGATGCCCCGGCGGTCGCAGATCGCGCGCAGGTCGTCCACCTCGGGGGTGATCAGGCCGCCGATGTGCACCAGCACCACGGCGGCGGTCTCCGGGGTGAGGGCGGCCTCCAGGGTCTCGGGGGAGAGCGCGAAGGTCGCCGGGTCCACGTCGGCGATGACGGGGCGACCGCCCGCGTGCACCACGGCGGCGGCGGTCGCGTAGAAGGTCACCGCGGGGAGGACCACGTCACGGTCACGGACGTCGACGGTGCGCAGGATGATCTCCAGCGCGGCCGTGCCGCTGGCGACGGCGACGGCGTGCGAGGCACCGTGCTCGGCCGCGAAGGCCTGCTCGAACCGCTCGGTCCACGGGCCGAGGGTCAGCGCACCGGTGGCGAGGATCTCCGTCACCGCGTCGGCGACGGCCGAACGGTCGCTCTCGTCGAACACGATACGAGCGGCTGGAACGCCCATGTGGCCACCTCCGGCAGCGGGATGAACAGATCATCGAACAGGTCGATTCCGGTTGGACCGGACAAAACGGTCGGGCCAGGCACATCACGCTACTTCGCCCGCCCGCTCCCGGCCCGTCGTCACCGACCGCCCGGGTGACCGGGCGGTCACCGGTCCCGGCCGCTCGCCGTCCGGGCGCCGTTCCCGCCTCGCGCCCGGGCGCGGCCAACCCGGGGCGCGGCCGGGGGCCGGGCCGGTCGGGGAGGGTCGGGAGGCCCGGCAACTGCTCCGCGCAGCAGAGCGCGCGTACGCCGATCGGGTGGCGCGCTACTGCGCACGGACTACGCGAAGTGCCTGCACAGCGATGACGACGCGGTGGCCCCCGGCGATCGAGGATGGCCATGCTCCGGGCGCTCCGGGCCGTGCCGCGGCCCGGAGCCCCGGCCCGTACCCGTGAACGTCATTCCGAGGAGTCTGCTCTTCCGTGGCCACATTCCTGTACCGCCTGGGCCGATGGGCCTTCCTCCGGCGCCGCTTGGTGACCTTGCTCTGGGTCGCCCTGCTGGCGACCGCCGGAGTCCTGGCCGCCAAGGCGCCGACGGCACCCGACGACGGCTTCGCCATGCCGGGCACGGAAGCACAGCAGGCCTTCGACCTGATGGACGAGCGCTTCCCCGGCAGTACCGCCGAGGGGGCCTCGGCCCGCCTGGTCTTCGTCGCACCCTCCGGGCAGACGATCAGCGCCGGCCCCAACCAGCAGGCCGTGGAGCGGACGGTCGCCGAGATCGCCCACGGTGAGCAGGTCACCGGCGCGGTCAGCCCGTTCCAGGCGGGCGCCGTCTCCAAGGACGGCTCGACCGCGTACGCCACGGTCAGCTACGACGCGAAGCCCGGCTCGCTGAGCACGGCCGCCACGGACGCGCTCCGGCAGGCGGCGCAGCACGGGCGGGACGCCGGTCTCACGGTCGAGATCGGGGGCTCCGCCCTGATGGGCGGCGCGGAGGCCGGTGGCACGTCGGAGGCCATCGGCATGGCGATCTCCGCCGTCGTCCTGGTGATCACCTTCGGCTCGCTGGCCGCCGCCGGGCTGCCGCTGCTCACGGCGCTGGTCGGCGTCGGCCTCGGCATCGCGGCCATCACCGCGCTCGGCAGCACCCTCGGCCTCTCCACCACGACCAGCACGCTCGCGATGATGCTCGGCCTCGCGGTCGGCATCGACTACGCCGTCTTCATCGTGTCCCGCTACCGCGCCGAGCTCCTGGAGGGCCACGAGCCGAAGGAGGCCGCGGGCCGGGCCGTCGGCACGGCCGGCTCCGCGGTGGTGTTCGCCGGGCTCACCGTCGTGATCGCCCTGGCCGGGCTCTCCGTGGTGGGGATCCCGATCCTCGCCAAGATGGGCATGGCGGCCGCCGGTACGGTCGTGATCGCGGTCCTGGTCGCCCTCACCCTCGTCCCGGCCCTGCTCGGATTCCTCGGGGGGCGGGTGCTGCCGCGTCGCGCCCGGCGGGCCGCCGCCCGCCGGTTCCGGTCCCGCCGGTCGCCGGCCGGTCCGGTCGCCGTCGAGGGCACCGCCCGCCCCGGGAGCCCCGCCGTGCCGGCCGCCGTCCCCGCCGAACCCGCCGGGGAGCGGCCGGCCAACGGCGGCACCCGCTGGGCCCGACTGGTGCTGCGCCGCCCGGTGGCGGTGCTGCTGGCCGGCGTCGTCGGCCTCGGCATCTTCGCCCTGCCCGCCCTCGACCTGCGGCTCGGTCTGCCGGGCGAGGAGTCCCAGCCGACCTCCACCACCCAGCGGCGCGCCTACGACCACCTGTCCGAGGGCTTCGGCCCCGGCTTCAACGGGCCGCTGACCGTCCTGGTGGACGCCAGGGGAGCGGCCGACCCGAAGGCCGCCGTCGAGCGGGTCGGCAAGGAGGTGGCCGGCCTGCCGGGTGTGGTGTCGGTGTCACCGGCGGTGTTCAACAAGGCCGGTGACACGGCCCTGATCAACGCGGTGCCGTCCACCGGGCCGAGCGCCGCCGAGACCCAGCGGCTCGTCCACGCCATCCGGGACGGCTCGGCGGGTCTGAAGTCCGCCACCGGCGCCACCGTCCTGGTGAGCGGCGCCACCGCGATGAACATCGACGTCTCGCAGAAGCTCAGCGACGCGCTGGTGCCCTACCTCGCCGTCGTCGTCGGCCTGGCGGTCGTCCTCCTGCTGGTGGTCTTCCGCTCCGTCCTGGTGCCGCTCAAGGCGGCGCTCGGCTTCCTGCTCTCGGTGGCCGCCGCCCTCGGCGCCGTGGTCGCGGTCTTCCAATGGGGCTGGCTCGCCGACCTGATCGGGGTGGAGCAGACCGGCCCGGTGATGAGCGTGATGCCGATCTTCATGGTCGGGGTGGTCTTCGGCCTGGCGATGGACTACGAGGTCTTCCTGGTCACCCGGATACGCGAGGCCTACGTTCACGGGGAGGAGCCGGGCGAGGCCGTGGTCACCGGTTTCCGGCACAACGCCCGGGTCGTCACGGCCGCCGCGTTCATCATGATCAGCGTCTTCGCGGGCTTCATCGGCATGGCCGAGCCGATGGTCAAGATGATGGGGCTCGGCCTCGCCGCGGCCGTCGCCTTCGACGCCTTCGTGGTCCGGATGGCCATCATCCCGGCCGCCCTGGCGCTGCTGGGCCGCCGGGCGTGGTGGCTGCCGCGCCCGCTGGACCGGATCCTGCCCGACATCGACGTCGAGGGCGCCCGGCTGCAGACTCCCGCGCCGGAGCCGGAGCCGGCCAGGCACTTCGTGGGCGTCTGATTCGTTCCTCCTGGTCGGGGCCACCGGTGTCCGCACCGGCGGCCCCGACCCGCCCGTCCCCGCCACCCGGCGGGGGCGGCGACCGCACAGGGCAGAACCCCGGCCGGGGGCGCCGCCACCGCACCCCGGATCCGGAGAGCACGAGATGACCGACAGCTGGCTGCGGCGCCGAGCCCGCCGCCACCCCCGTCTGGTGGACGCGGCGGGCGGGCTCACCCTGCTCCTGCTGACCGCCGTCGGCACCACGCTCGACGGGGCCGGCCACTACGGCCGCCCCGAGCCCGCGCGACTGGCCCTGGCCGCCGTCTCCAGCGCCGCGCTGTTCGCCCACCGGCGCTACCCGCGCACGGTGGCCGCGGTGACGCTCGGCTGCGGGGTGCTGCTCGAACTGATCGCGGTCAAGCCCACGCCGGCCCTGGTCCTGCCGCTCCTGGTCGCGCTCTACCTCCTCGCGGTGCGCACCGACCGGCTCACCGCCCGCCTCGCCACCGCCGTCTCGGCGGTCGCGCTCACCGCCACCGCCCTGGTCGTCGACTCCCACGCGCCGCTGGCGGAGAGGATCGGCGTCGCGACCTGGGTCGTCCTGCCCGGTGCGGTCGGCGACTCGATCCGCAACCGGCGGGCCCATCTGGCGGCGATCGAGGAACGCGCCGAACGGGCCGAACGCACCCGTGAGGAGGAGGCCCGCCGCCGGGTCGCCGACGAGCGGATCCGGATCGCCCGCGACCTGCACGACGTCGTCGCCCACCACATCGCCCTGGCCAACGCCCAGGCCGGCATCGCGGTCCACCTGATGGACACCCACCCCGCCGAGGCCCGCGAGATGCTCAGCCACCTCACCGACGCCACCGGCTCCGCCCTGCAGGAGCTCAAGGCCACGGTCGGGCTGCTGCGCCGCGCCGACGACCCCGAGGCGCCGCTGGAGCCGGCACCCGGGCTCGGGCAGCTGCCCGACCTGATCAACTCCTTCGAACGCGCCGGACTGCCGGTGCGGCTCGCCGTCGAGGGCGAGCCGCGGCCGCTCTCCCCGGGCGTGGATCTCACGGCCTACCGCATCGTCCAGGAATCCCTGACCAACGTGGCCAAGCACGCCCGCGGCGCCGGAGCCGACATCACGCTCGCGTACTCCGGCAGCCGGGTCGCGGTCACCGTCGCGAACGCCACCCCGGCCCGGTCCGGGCCGGGGTCGAGCAGGCCCCGCCTCGTACCGCCCGCGACCGGTGCCGCCGGGTACGGGCTCATCGGCATGCGCGAGCGCGCCGGTGCCGTCGGCGGCCGGCTCTCGGCCGACCCCTGTCCCGGCGGGGGCTTCCTGGTCTCCGCCGAACTACCCCTGCGCACCGCCGCCCGAGACGACAAGGACCACGCATGACCATTCGGGTACTGCTCGCCGACGACCAGGCGCTGCTGCGCGGCGCCTTCCGGGTGCTCATCGACGCGGCCGAGGACATGGAGGTGGTGGGGGAGGCGGCCGACGGCCGCGAGGCGGTGGAGCTCGCCCGCGCCACCCGGCCCGATGTCGTGCTGATGGACATCCGGATGCCCGGTGTGGACGGGCTCTCCGCGACGGCCACGATCTGCGCCGACGAGGAGCTCACCGGCACCCGGGTGCTCATCCTCACCACCTTCGAGATCGACGAGTACGTGGCCCAGGCCCTGCGGGCGGGCGCGGGCGGCTTTCTGGGCAAGGGCGCCGACCCGAAGGAACTGCTCGCCGCCCTGCGCACGGTGGCCGCCGGGGACGCCCTGCTCTCGCCCGCGGCCACCCGCGCGGTGATCGACCAGTTCCTCGCCCAGCCCGGTCCGGCGGGTGCCGGGGCGGGCGACCCCGAGCGGCTCTCGGCGCTCACCGCCCGCGAGCGCGAGGTGATGGCGATGGCCGCCACCGGTCTGACCAACGAGGAGATCGCCGAGCGGATGTTCGTCAGCCCGTTCACCATACGGACTCATGTCCATCGGGCGATGTCCAAGCTCGACGCCCGCGACCGGGCCCAACTGGTGGCCATCGCCTATCAGTCGGGGCTGGTCCCGGCGGCTCGCCCACCGCGCTGAGCCCACCCGCGCTGAGCCCACTCCCGCTGAGCCCACCCTGCGGGGCGCACCCCGCGGGGCGACCCGCCCTCGCACTCCGCGTCGGACCGGGGACGGCCGGTGCCCGGTGCCGGGCCGACCGGGTGGCGGTGGGGCCGGGGCTGCCAGGCCGGGGCTGACGGGGCACCACCGCAGCTGCGGCCGAGGGGTGTTGGTCCCGCGCCGGTCGCGTACTGTGCGGACCCCGGCAGCCCCGCCGTTCCACCGGCACCGTTACCATGCGCACCAAGGCCCGCCACCAGGGCGGCCGGAGCTGCTGCTGTCCCGGGTGCGCGGGGAGCGGAAGGGGCGAGGATGTCAGGCATGGGGTGGATGTCGGGTGATCGGCAGGACGGGCGCTGGCCGGGGGTGGACCTCCGGATGGATGTCCCGCACTCGGCCCGGGTCTACGACTACCTCATCGGTGGCAAGACCAACTTCGAGGCGGACCGGACGGCGGCCCACGCCTCCGTGAAGGCCTGGCCGGCCCTCCCGATCTCGATGCGCACCACCCGCACCTTCATGCAGCGCGTGGTCCGCCACCTCGCCGAGGAGCACAAGGTCCGCCAGTTCCTGGACATCGGCACCGGGATCCCGACCTCGCCCAACGTGCACGAGATCGCGCAGGGCATCGCGCCGGAGGCGCGCGTCGCCTACGTCGACAACGACCCGATCGTGCTGACCCACGCCCGCGCCCTGATGTCGAGCACGGAGGAGGGCCGGACCTCCTACATCGACGCCGACTTCCGCGACGTCGACTCGATCATGGGTGCCCCGCAGCTGCGCGAGGTGCTGGACCTCTCGCAGCCGGTGGCGCTCTCCCTGATCGCGATCGTGCACTTCGTCCTCGACCAGGACGATCCGCAGGGCATCGTGCGCCGGTTCATGGACCAGCTGGCGCCGGGGAGCTTCCTGGCCCTGACGGTCTTCACGGGGGACACCGACCCGGTGGGCGTGGGCGGCGTGGGCCGCGAGTACAACGCGCGCGGAATTCCCCTGCAGATCCGGGACAAGGCGGAGACGCTCGCCTTCTTCGACGGCTACGAGCTGCTCGACCCGGGGGTGACCCTCGTGCACCACTGGCGGCCGGACGCGGATGCCGCGCCGGTGCGCGACCAGGACATCGCGATGTACGGCGGTGTCGCCGTCAAGCGCGGCTGAGCCGCCCGACATCGCGGCGGTGGGGACACGGGGTGCCCCGTCCCCACCGCCGAGCCGTCAGGAGTAGCGGGACGACCTGGTCCGGTGCCGTCTCACCCGTGGTCGACGGGCACGTCCCGCCAGGGCCCCTGGTCGGACCCCGACCCCGACCCCGACCCGGAGCCGTAGCCGTCGGCAAAGGCTCCAACACCGCCACTGTTCCTCCGCGAGATCTCCTCGCGTCAGGAAGCCCGATCGTCCACCTCTCAAGGTGCGCTGTCGATACCGGGCCGGGGCCCGAGGAGCGGGTCGGGCGGCCTGTCGAGGGCAGTGGAGGCTGCCCGATAGGGCAGCGTGCTCCGGTGGCTCCGGGCCTTCCGAACACCTCGGTTGACACCGCAAGTTGGTCTAGTCCACGGTAGGGGAACGCCGGCTCGGCGAGGCGGGGTAGCCCTTGGTGGGAGCCCCTGCCGCGGTCTTCAACTACCTTTCCCTCATCGCGAGTTATGGGTAGCTCCGGTGTGTGGTCCACCGGTGGCCGGTCGCGCTCTCGGTATCCCCCGATCGACCTGGCGGCGCGCGTGGCGTCGCCGGTCGGGCCGGAGCCGGGGTCCGTGCCGGAGCCGGGGTCCGTGCCGGAGTGGAGGTCCGCGTCACCGGAGTCGGGGTCCGCCGTCGACGCCGGCGGGCCTGTTCCGGGTCGAGCGCCCCGGGGGAGCGGCCGATCGACTCGGCCGCAGTGGAATTCGATTCTTGGAGTGACTGGAAACGGGATGCCGGTCGGCGAAGCGCCGATGCCTGACCTCTCGACCGTCCCGCCGCCGTGCGCGCCGGTCGGTCGGGCCGGGACCAGGCACCGACTCCCTTGGACAGTGCGACATTTGATGACCGAACGGAGAGCTGGCATGCGCAGAATCTGTCGGGCCCTGCCCGCCAACCGGGCCTGCGCCGAGACGATTTCGGCGATCGGCACGGAGGCGGCGTCGGCCGCCGGGCGCTTCGAGAGGCGCAGCCGGTGATCCTGGACTTCGCCGACGCGTCGACGTTCGCGACGCACGCGCCTTCCGTCGACGACTCACCCGCGGTGGCGGGCGCGGTCGTGCAGGGTCCCGATCAGGCCCGGGTCGACGGCGAGGGCTGCGCGCAGCCGATCGCCGTCCGCGCGGCCGCCACCGCTGTCGAAGGGGTCGAGTAGATGACCGAGGACATCAGCTTCCGGCTGCTGGCCGACGCCGACTGGGACGCCGTCGTGGCGCTGGAGTTCGACGCCTACGCGGCGGACGACCTGTCCGAGGGACGGGAGGCGCTGCAGGCCAGGGGGCGGTCCTCACCCGGTACCTGCTTCGTGCTGGAGCACGGGGGGAAGGTCCGCGGCTACCTGCTGAGCCTGCCCTACCCGCTCTACCGCTGCCCGGGCCTGGGACAGGTGGAGGAGGCCGACTTCGACTCGCGGAACCTGCACGTCCACGACTTCGTGATCGCCGAGGACCTGCGCGGCAAGGACGTGGCGCTGCGGTTCATCCGCCACATCCGGGAGCAGGCGGAGCGGCAGGGGTTCGAACGGATCTCGATGGTGGCCGTCCGGCGCAGCGACATCCTGCTCGCCATCCTGGGCTACCGCACCCACCGTGAGGTCCCGGTCCCGGCGGGCTACGGCAAGCGTGCGGTGTACATGTCCATGGAGATCTAGCCGCGCCGTCGAACTCCCGCCCGAGGGCGGATGCCGGGGCACACCCGGTCGGGGCGTGCCGGCCGCAGTGGACTCCGGTGGCCGGGGGCGCGTGGGGGCGCCTTCGGCCACCGGTGCGAAAGGAGTGGCCGCCGGGGCGGCCCGACTGCCCGGGGCGCGGACCGCGGACCTCGCGCCGGGCCGCGTCGTGCCGCTCGGGAGGCGGTGCTCTCCGGGAAGCCGCCGCGTCGGATTCCGGTTTCGGCCGGCTCCGGACGGGCAGGCGCCCGCTGTCCCCGCCCGCGTGATCCCCGTCCCGGTGGGCCGGGGCCGGGGTCGGGGCCGTTCCGGCCCACCGGGCAGCCCGGCCCGGCCCGGCGCAGGATGGAGATCCCGGGCGTCCCAGGACGGAACCGGCGACAGCGGGAGGCTGCGGTGATCGGACAGGCTGACATCAGGGAGTGGCGCGGCCACGCCGTGGTCGACGAGAAGGACCACCGGATCGGCACGCTGGAGTCGGTGTACGTGGAGACGGCCAGCGACCTGCCGTTCTTCGCCACCGTGACGGTGGGCCTGCCGGCCCGGCGGCGGCTGGTGTTCGTCCCGCTCGACGGGGCCGTGGTCGGGCCCGGGTACGTACGGGTCGCGTTCGCCAAGGGTGTGGTGAAGCAGGCGCCCTCGATCGGGACCGACGACATCCTGCCCGCCGAGGACGAGCCGGCGGTCTTCGCGCACTACGAACTCGCCTACGCCCCCGGCGCGGGCGGTGAGCGCCGACTGGCCAGGCGCTGAGGCCGCCCGCACCCGTGCCGGCCCCGGCCGCCGCGCCCGCGCCGTCCATGCCCGCGCCGTCCATGCCCGCGCCGTCCACCGGGCTCGTCGGCCGCTATACCCCACGGGGTACGCTGGGGGCCGGTGCGCGACAGCGGAAGGCAGTTCTGAGATGCAGGTGGACGAGGAAGCGGTCGGTGCCGTTCTGAACCGGCTCCGCCGGGCCCAGGGGCAACTGGCCGGTGTGATCGCGATGATCGAGGCGGGGCGGGACTGCAAGGACGTCGTCACCCAGTTGGCGGCCGTCTCCCGGGCGCTGGACCGGGCCGGGTTCAAGATCGTGGCCAGCGGCATGCGCCAGTGCATGGCCGCCGCCGACGGGGACGCCCCGCCGATGAGTGAGGCGGAGCTGGAGAAGCTCTTCCTGGCCCTCGCCTGACGTTCGGCGGGCCGCTCGCCGAGCGGCCGGCCCCCGTGGCCGACGGCCGGACCGGCGCCCGCCGGCCCCCTGGGCCGGTACGTCGCCGTGGCCGGGCAGGCCGCCCCGGCCCGGCGCCGTCGCCCTCGGGCCGACCGGACCGGGCGGCCGGCGGCAGAATGGTCCCATCGGAAGGTGGCGGCCATGGACGACGTCGGTGTCGGCCGGGCGGTGGCGGGCCTGCTCAGGGCCTCCCAGCGGATCGGCCCCGGTGAACTCGCGGCTGCCGTCCGTGCGGCGGCCCGCGCGATGGGGCTCACCGACGCGGTGGTCCTGCTGGCCGATGTGCGGCAGGTGCAACTCGCGCCGTTGGAGCCGCCGGCGAGCGACACCGTCGGCGCTCCCGGTGAGCCGAGCGCCGACGCCGACGCGCCGACCGACCCAGGTCCGCACCGGAGCCCGGACCCCTCGGCCGTCGGAAGGCCCGAGCGCGGGGCGCTCCCGCTGGAGGGGAGCCCGGCGGGCCGGGCGTACCGGACGGGAACGGCGCAGTCCACGGCGGCCGATCAGGGGACCGGCCGGGTGCTGTGGCTGCCGATGGTCAACGGTGCCGAGCGGATCGGTGTGCTCCGCCTCGACGTGCCCCCGGGCCGGAGCGTCGACGTCGAGGAGTGTCTGACGCTCGCCGGGGTCGCCGCGCTGATCGTGGTGGCCAAGCTGTCCTCGGTGGATGATCTGGTCGACACCGTGCGTGTCGTTCCGATGACGCTCCAGGCCGAGCTGGCCTGGGCCTTCATGCCGCCGCGGACGGTCGGCACCCGGCACGTGACGTCGACGGCGGTGCTGGAGCCCGCCTACGAGATCGGCGGGGACGCGTTCGACCACAGCTTCAGCGGGGACCGGCTGCGGATCGTCGTCGTCGACGCGATGGGTCACGACCTCGCCTCGGGCGGGTCGTCGGCGTTGGCGATCGCGGCGTGTCGGGCCGTGCGCCGGGCCGGCGGCGGACTCGTGGACATCGCCACCGTGATTGACCGGGAGCTGGACCAGTGGTTCCCGGAACGCCTGCTGACCGGCATCTTCGCCGAGCTCGACACCTCGGACGGCCGGCTGGCCTGGGTGAACCGGGGGCACCCGGCGCCGCTGCTGATCCGCGGTCGGCAGGTGGTGCCGGGCGCACTGGAACGGACCCCCGAACTCCCGCTCGGGTTGGCCGGCTACGAGCGGGTGTCCACCACCGTCCACGAGGTCCGGCTGGAGCCGGGGGACCGCGTGCTGATCCACACCGACGGCGTCACCGAAGCGCGCTCCGCCACCGGTGAGCTGTTCGGCGAGGCCCGGCTGACGGACATGATCGTCCGGGCCACGGCGGCCGGGGAGGCCGCCCCGGAGGCTCTCCGGCGGCTGGTCCACGCGCTGCTGGAGCGCCAGGACCACCGGCTGTCCGACGACGCCACGATCGTGCTGGTGGAGTGGCACCCCGACCGCTGACGCCGGCCCCGGCCCGCCCCGGATGGGCGGCGGGGAGCGGTCCCGGCCCCGGTCGGCGGGCGGGGTCACCACCCCGGGGCGGCCGGCCAATCCGATCGCCCGGTCGGCTCCGAAGACCCGGACGGACCCGGTCGGAGGAGACCCCCGACTCCGGCCGGGCCGCGCCTTCCCCTCCGGCGCGCCGTACCCCCGTACCGAGCGCCGGAGTGGGAGGCTCACCTGCCCTGCCGGGGACGGCCGCCGCGCGCGGCCGGCCCACCCGCCGAACCGCTCGCCCGCCGACCCACCAAACCGCCGACCCACCCGACCCACCCGACCCACCGACCCTGTCCACATCCGCCACCACGACCACCGGGCCACCACTCATGACCGTCTCCATCGCCCTGCTCACCCAGGACCTGCGCCTGCACGACAACCCCGTGCTCCGGGCCGCCGCCGAGTCCGCCGACGAGGTCGTGCCGCTCTTCGTCCTCGACCCGGACATCGCCGCCACCGGCTTCGCCGCGCCCAACCGGATGGCGTTCCTCGCCGACTGCCTCACCGACCTCGACGGCGCGCTGCGCCCCCTGGGCGGCCGACTGGTGCTGCGCCGGGGTGCGACCGCCCACGAGGCCGCCCGGCTGGCCGCCGAGGTGGACGCCGTGTCGGTCCACGTCGCCGCCGGGGTGAGCGCCTTCGCCCATCGCCGCGAGCAGGCCCTGCGCGAACTCCTCGGCACCCGTCTGCGCGTCCACGACGGCGTGCTGACCGTGGCCGTTCCCGGTGCCGTCACCCCGGCCGGCAAGGACCACTACGCCGTCTTCACCCCGTACTTCCGCGCCTGGCAGCAGGCTCCGCGCCGGACGGTGCACCGCGCGCCGCAGGCGCTGCGCACACCCGAGGGCGTCGCGAGCGAGCCCGTGCCCGCCGTCACCCCGGACTCGCCGGGGCTGCCGCCGGGCGGCGAGGGCCCCGGGCGCAAGCTCTGGCAGGGCTACGCCCTGGAGCACTACGACGCGCTGCACGACGACCTCGCCGCCGACGGTACGTCACGCCTGTCGCCGTACCTGCACTTCGGCTGTGTGTCCGCCGGCGAGCTGGTGGCATCGGCCGAACGGCGCGGCGGCAGCGGCGCGGAGGCGTTCGTCCGGCAGCTGGCCTGGCGGGACTTCCACCACCAGGTGCTCGCCGCCCGCCCGGAGGCGGCCCGCGCCGACTACCGCTCCAAGGGCGACAGCTGGCTCCCCGACGACGCCGAGTCCGAGGCCTGGCGCCAGGGCCGTACCGGCTTTCCGCTGGTGGACGCCGGTATGCGTCAACTCGCCCACGAGGGCTGGATGCACAACCGGGCCCGACTGGTGACGGCCTCGTTCCTGACCAAGACCCTGTACAAGGACTGGCGGACCGGCGCCCGCCACTTCCTGCGGCTGCTGGTCGACGGCGACGTGGCGAACAACCAGCTCAACTGGCAGTGGGTGGCCGGGACCGGCACGGACACCCGCCCCAACCGGGTGCTCAGCCCGCTCGCCCAGGCGGACCGGCTCGACCCGGACGGCAGCTACGTCCGGCGCTGGGTACCGGAGTTGGCCGACCTCCCGGGCCGCTCCGCGCACCGCCCGTGGCGGCTGGACCGGCCGCCGGCCGACTATCCGGCGCCGATCGTCGGGCCCGAGGAGATCTCCGTCCGCCTCCGCCACGGCCGGGGCCTCGACTGAGCCGCCCGGCCGACGGCCCGCGCCGATCTGAGGCAACGTCAATTCGGCCTGTCCGAGGTGTTCCGACCGCTCCGACCGCGCATGGTCCCGGTGGATGGGGGTAGCCGGGCGGGCACCACTGTCGCCAAGAGAGGGGGGACGTACAGTGCCCCAGATCGTCGAGGACGTCATCGAGGCCTGTCTCGTCGGCCCGGAGCCCCGGCCGGTGCTGATGGGGCTGCGCTACGACCCGGCCGACCCGTTCGCGTTGTCGCTCGGTTTCGGGGCCAACGCCTCGCTCGGACTGGAGAGTTCGCTGTCCTGGACGGCCGCGCGGGAGTTGTTCGGCGACGGTCTGCGCAAGCCGTCCGGTCTGGGGGATCTGCGGGTCAGGCCGTGGGCTCCCGGGGTGGTCTCCGTCGAGTTCCACGGGGACGAGGGCTGCGCGGTGCTGGTGCTGCCCTCCCGGGATCTCGTGCACTTCCTCCGCCGGACGTACGACGAGGTCGCTCCGGGGGCGGAGCACCGGCTGGTCCGCTGGCCCGACACGGTGGCCGGCCTGGTGGGGGAGGCCGGCTGAGCCGGCTCAGGCGCGAACACCGCGGCCCGGGCGGGGCAACCGCCCGGGCCGCGCCCGCGTGCGGTGCGCCGGTCAGCTCCCGGGCCCTCTCCGGAACCGGTGCCCGAGGCCGACGCGGCGGGGTCAGCACCCCGGAGCGACGCCCAGGACCAACGGAGCGACGCCGCGGATCCCCCGGATCCCCCGGATCCAGGGATCGACGCCCGGGATCAACCGATCGGCACCCCGGAGCGACGGATCAACGCCCGGGAGCGAGCCGGCGGACGTCGATCTCGACCCAGACCGCCTTGCCCTGCTCGTGGCGCTCGGCGCCCCAGCGGTCGGCGGCCCGCTGGATGATGAACAGGCCGTGGCCGCCCGGCAGGCCGGGCAGGTGCGGCAGACGGGGTTCGGGGAGCGCGGACTCGCCGTCGCTCACCTCGACGCGGAGCCGGTCGGCGGACGCGTCCAGCACGAGTTCGAGCGGTCCGCCGCCGTGCATCATCGCGTTGGCGACCAGCTCCGCGACGAGCAGCACCACGTCGTCGGCCACGTCCGGGTCCGCGCCGGTCGCCGGGGTCAGCCACGACCAGTCGGCGAGCGCCTGCCGGGTGAAGGCCCGGGAGCGGGCCACCGGCTTGGGCAGGTCGGCCAGCCGCAGCCGCCGGCGTTGCCCGGCCGCCGGCAGTGCGGCGCCGGACCGGTTGTCGTCCAGGGTGCCCCGGCCCCTCGTCATATGCGGTTCACCCCTTCGTGCGGTTGCTGTGGCACATCGTCCGATCGGATTCCCGGGCAGCGCCGGGTTATTCCTGCGACGGTCCTCCGACTGCCCGCCCGTGGTCACGGCCGGGCGCGCGAGCCGGAGCGTACGGCCGCTCAACGGACGAGCGCCGCGCCGACCGAATCGTGGATCGAGAACACCGCACCGGCACCGGTCAGCTCCAGCACCCGGGCGACCGGGGCGGCGACGGCGGCGAGGCGGAACTCCACGCCTGCGGCGGAGGCGGCCAGACGGGTCTTCAACAGGAGGTTGAGCCCCGAGGAGTCGCAGAACCCGACGCCCTCCAGATCGACCACGACCAGGGGTGTGCGCTGCTCGACCAGGGAGGTCAGCGCCTTCTCGGCGGGGGAGAGGCTGTCGATGTCGAGATCACCCGCCACCGCGCAGACCACTGCCTCGGCGCCGGTGCGCCGTATGTCCACGGTCAGCGCGTACGGCAGCGTGCTCGCGGCCGCCGCGCTCCGGTACTGCTCGTCCTCGACTGGCATCGTGGTTGTCTTTCCCCTCCAGAGAGTGCTCTTCGACCATACGCGGGGGAAAGCCCGCGGCCAAGGCGCACCCTCCGCAGGAGGGCTGACGCCCCGGCCGCCGGGGGCGGTCGGTCAGCCCTCGTCCAGCGCGGCGCGGAGCCGGCGGAGGATCCGGCTGAGCAGCCTGGAGACGTGCATCTGGGAGACGCCCAGCCGGGCGCCGATCTCGGACTGCGTGAGTTCCTCGGTGAAGCGCATCGAGAGGATGAGCCGGTCGCGCGCGGGGAGCGCGGCGATCAGCGGCTTCAGCGAGACGAGGTTCTCCACCTTCTCCAGGCGGCCGTCCTCGCGCCCGAGCCGGTCGGCGAGAGCGCTCCGGGCGTCGTCCGGGGAGTCGGAGCCCAGATCGAGCGATCCCACGGTGTGGCCGTTGGCGGCGGCCAGCCCCTCGGTCACCTCCTCGGGGGTGAGCGACAGGTGGGCGGCCAGCTCGGCGACGGTCGGCGCCCGGTCGAGCCGCTGGGTGAGCTGCTCCTGGGCCCTGGCCAGCGTCAGCCGCAGCTCCTGGAGCCGGCGCGGTACGTGCACGGCCCAGGTGGTGTCGCGGAAGTGGCGGCGGATCTCCCCGAGCACGGTCGGTACCGCGAAGGTGGTGAACTCCACGCCGTGCCGGGGGTCGAAGCGGTCGATCGCCTTGATCAGGCCGACGATGCCCGCCTGGACGAGGTCCTCCTGCGGCTCGCGGCTGGAGTTGAAGCGCCGGGCGGCGTAGCGGACCAGGGAGATGTTCAGCTCGATCAGCGTGGCCCGGACGTAGGAGTACTCCCGGGTGCCCTCTTCCAGGTGGTCGAGGCGGGCCAGCAGGGTCCGGGTCAGGGCGCGGGCGTCCGCCGGGGAGACCTCGCTGGGTTCGGTGATGTCCGGGAGTTCGGCGCTCTCCGCGGTCTCCGAGGTCTCGGCGGGTCGGCCGGGCAGGCCGCGCGGGGCCGGCGATCCGGGGGCGGCGGGCAAGGTCGCGGTCCCCGGCCGTACGGCGCTCGGCCGGGCCTGGCCCGGGACGGAGGGTCGTGCCGGGGCGAGGAGAGCATCACTGGACGGAGCCATGTCGGTCCTTTCATCGGTTCCGCGACGGTCCGTCCCCCTGTACCCGGGATCACCGGGCCGATTCCCCTTCGATGCGTGGCGTTCCCGTGAAGAAGCTGTGACGGGTTCTACGGGTGCGCGGCCTCCTGCCCCGCGGCGGGCGCGACCGGCAACCGGGGCAGGGCATGCGGGTGGGCCTCGCACAGGTAGCCGACGAGGTGCTCGCGGACCTGGCAGCGCAGCGCGAACGCGGCGTCGGCGTCCGGTGCGGTCATCAGGGCGCGCACCACGATGGTGGTCGGTGTGGTGTCGACCACCTGGAGGGCACTGCCCTCGCCGTCCCACAGCGAACTCTTGGCCAGGAACGCGTCGAACTCCGCCCGCAGCTCGGGCACCGGCGTGCGGTGGTCCAGGTGGAACAGTGCCGTTCCGGTGATCTTGCTGGTGCGGCGCGACCAGTTCTCGAAGGGGCGGCCGGCGAAGTAGGACATCGGCATCACCAGCCGGCGCTGGTCCCAGGTGGCGATCACCACCGAGGTGAGGGTGATCTCCTCGACCGTCCCCCACTCGCCGGCGACCACCACGACGTCGCCGATCCGGATCAGATCGCCGAAGGCCATCTGGATGCCGGCGAACAGATTGGCGAGCGTGCTCTGCGCCGCGATCCCGGCCACCACGCCGACCAGTCCGGCGGAGGCGAGCAGGCTGGTCCCCAGGCCCCGGACGGCGGGGAACGTCATCAGCATCGCCCCCAGCGCGACCACGGCGACGGCGGCCTGGCAGATCCGGCCGAGCAGGCCCGCCTGGGTCCGGGCCCGGCCGGCCCGGGCCGGGTCGCGGCGCCGGTCGGCCAGCTGCATCGCGCCGCTCGTGAGCAGGGCGACCAGCCGGGCGGCCAGCCACGCGCAGGAGGCGATGGTCGCGAGCACCAGCAGGTGCCGGACGGCGGCGTGCACGGCCGGGGCGGCGCGGGCCCAGGGCTCACCGGCGAGCATCAGCCCGCACGCGGTGGCGGCCAGCAGGGGCGGCCGGCAGCCGCGCAGCAGCGGCAGTGACGGTGTGGTGCCGGTGCGCCCGCGCGCGGCGAGGAACCGTGCGACGGCTTCCGAGAGCCGGTTCAGCGCGTACGCGGTCACGGCGGCCGCCACGGCGACGACGATCAGGCGGACGAGGCTCCACCCCACGGTGCGGATCCCTTCTGTCGGTGTTCCCGCGGGGACCCGCCCCGCGGCGGGGCTCCGTCTGCCCGCCGGTCCCGCCGTCCACACCCCTCCGGCCGTGGCGCCGCCCCGGACCGCTGGGGGCCGGACGGGTGACGTCGCGGCGGATCGTCCGGGCCCGGGCATACCCGGGCCCGGACGGGGCAGGCGGCCGACGACCGGCCGCCCACCCGGTGGTCGGGACCCGGCCCTGTCCGGCCGGCAGGACCTCGACGAGAAGGGATGCGTGATGACACAGATCGAGGAGTCGGTCCTGGTCGACGTGCCGCTCGCGGTGGCGTACGAACAGTGGCGCAAGGTCGAGGAGTTCCCGCTCTTCATGCGCGGCGTGGTCAGCATCGAGCGGCGCGGCCGGGAGCTGACCCACTGGGTGGTCGGCGTGGCGGGGGCGCAGCGCGAGTTCGACGCCAGGACGACCGAGGTGGTGCCGGACGAGCGGGTGGCCTGGGCCGCGGTGGCCGGCGAGGTCCGGCAGGCGGGTGTGGTGACCTTCCACCGCCTCGGGGCGGAGCGCACGCGGATCATGCTGCAGTTGGACGTCGAGCCGCAGGGGCTGCTGGAGCGGGTCGGGGAGGCGCTCGGTTTCCTCGACCGTCAGGTCATCGACGACCTGCACGACTTCAAGGACTTCGTCGAAGCCGCCCACGACGGGCCCCCGACCACGCCGCCGGGCGCCGCTCCGACCGCGCCGCCGGATGCCGCCCCGGGCGGCGCCCGGGCAGCCTGACCGTTCGGTCAGGCCGGAGTTCCCGCACCGCCCGACAACGCGTCATGCGTCGTTCACGTCACGGTCGCCGACCTTGGGATGAATGGGGGCGGCCGGCAGTTGTACAGCCAACTGCCGGCACTCTCCCCTCAACTCCGTGACCAGCCGCGGACGGACCCGGCCGCGCCCCCCGCGGACCGGTCTCCCCGCGCGGCGGACAGGACCACCGTGGCCGCAGGCAGTGCCCTGACGCTCAGCTCATCCGCCAACCCGCTCGAAGGCGACCGGCTCACCTTCCACTGGAGCACCGACGCCCCCGACGCCAAGAACTGGGTCGGCGTCTACGACGGGGACAGGAAGCCCGGGACCGGCAGTTCGCTGGTCTGGAAGTACACCGCGGCCGCCGCCGGTGATGTGCAGCTCGACACCTCGGCGCTCACCGGCGGCCCGTACACCGCCTATCTGCTCGCCAAGGACGGCTACGGCGTCCTGGCACGGTCGGTGCCGTTCACCTTCCGGCCGAAGCCGGCCGTGGTCCGTCCGCACAGCGCCGTCGACGCGCTGACCACCACCGCCGTGGCGCCCGGCGGCGCCGTCTCCGTCAAGCTCGGCGGCCTCTGGTCCCGGCCGGCCGGCAACCCGGCGGGCACCGCCGTCTTCCGCAAGGTGAGCGGCCCGGCCTGGGCCTCCGTCGGTCCCGACGGCACGCTCACCGGAACCGCGCCCACCCCCGCGCCGAAGAACCCCGAGGTGGTCGTCGTCGGCGTCAAGGACAGCGCGGGCGCCACCGACACCGTCACCGTGCAGATCCCGGTGGCGGACCCGGCCGCCCCGCCGCGGCTGAAGGTGGCGAGCTGGAACCTCGCCGAGGCGGGCGCGGCCTTCACCGACGCGCTGGAGAAGCAGCTGCGGGTGGTGCTCACCCAGGGGCTGGACGTGCTGGCGCTCCAGGAGACCGCCGGCGGCGGCGCGCAGACCCTGGCCACCGCGCTGGGCTGGTACGCGTACCAGAGCGCGGGCAGCGTCGGCGTGCTCAGCCGCTACCCGCTGACCGCCGTCACGGCCGCCACCGCCGCGCTGCCCGCCGCCGGCGTCACCGTCCAGCTCCCGGGCGGTCGGAGCGTCCGGTTCTGGGCCGCGCACCTGGACGAGGCGAACTACGGCCCGTACGCGGCGCAGGACGGCCAGAGCGCGGCGCAGATCACCGCCACCGAGAACGCCTCCGTCCGGCTCCAGCAGGCCAAGGCCCTGGCCACCGCCGTCCGGGCCGACACGGCCGGGCGCACCCCGGTGATCCTGGCCGGGGCGCTCGCCTCGCCGTCCCACCTGGACTGGACGGCGGCCACCGCCGACCGGCACGGCGGCCTCGGCCCGCTCGACTGGCCGGTCACGGTGGCGCTCCAGGGTGCCGGACTGACCGACAGCTTCCGTGAGGAGAACCGGAACCCGGTCAAGGCGCCCGGCGCCACCTGGTCGCCGGTCCGCAAGCAGCGCGGCAGCGGGCCGGAGCCGCAGGACCGGATCGACTACGTGCTGTACGCCGGTCCGCTGAAGCTGGTCGAGGCCCACACCCTGGTCGCCGACTGGCCCGCCACCGGCACCGACCCGGCCGCCGTCGCCGCCAACCAGTGGCCGTCCGACAGCGCGGCCGCCGTCGCCACCTTCCAGCTCTGACGGCCTCCCGTCCCGCTCCGCCCCGCGCTCTCCCCCCTGCCCCGAGAGGCCAGTTCGCCATGTCCGATCTCTCCCGTCGTTCCTTCGTCGGCGCCACCGCGGCCGCCGGCGCCGCCGCCGTGGTCGGCCTGCCGGCCGCGTCCGCGAACGCGGCTCCCGCCGCCGACCGTCCCACCGGCAGCATCGCCGACGTCAAGCACGTCGTGGTGCTGATGCAGGAGAACCGCAGCTTCGACCACTACTTCGGCACCCTGAACGGCGTGCGCGGCTTCGGCGACAAGCAGGCGCTGCGGTTCCCCGACGGCACCGACGTGTTCCGCCAGCCCGACGCCGGCCGCAGCGACGGCGGCGCGATGCTGCCCTACCGGATGGACACCGCGAAGTACAACGCGCAGAACGCCGGCGGCCTGCCGCACGACTGGGCGACCGGCCACCAGGCGATCAACAACGGCGCGATGAACAAGTGGATCGCGGCCAAGGGCGAACGCGCGATGGGCTACTTCACCCG